>DATBCR010000073.1:0-8757 GCA_036270375.1 Pseudonocardiaceae bacterium
CGACTGTCGGTGATCTGCCGCAAGATGACGCCATGCGAACTCCGTCCATCGAAATGTTGCCAGGACCTCGATCGTCCGCGAGGTCCATGTGATGCAACGACTGCTCGGCCGGCTTGTCCTTGTCGTGGTCGTCGTTCTCGGCATCTGTTTCGTCATCAGCCACTATGAGCGCGGCACCGCCAAGTTCGGTTGTGTAGCGTCCGCCGCTGCGGCGCACGCGGACAGTGGCGAATGCCCGACCAATGCGACAGCAGCCGCCACTGATTCACGATGGGCCGCCAGCCGGCTGGCTGGCATCAGCGCCAGCAAGATCACGACCGGTCTGTTCTACGACGAGGACGGCACCGAACACACTTATGTCAGCGGATACGACGCCGATGCGGATGCCGTGACCAACACCCTGCACGCGATCGGAGCGCCGTTCCCACGTTCAGGTCCGCATCCCGTGGCAGCGCACGTCGAGGCCAAGGCGGCGGCACGCATGCGCGACAACGGCTTGGCGGTGGGCCTGCTCGTGATCAACAATCCGCGCGGAGTGTGCACATTCGACAGTGGCTACAGCTGCCAGGAAGTCGTCCCCCTGCTGTTGCCGGCCGGAGCTAGGCTGTTCGTGTGGTTTCCAGGTGCCAAACAGGCTGCTGAGTTTGTCGGGAAGGTGTGACGGATGGGCGACCACGTGGTCACCGGCAGGGGGATCGGCAGTGTCTGTCCCTATGTCGTCGCCACCGGTCGGCATCAGCGGACGCTCCTGGTCGACATGCTCCTGACTACCCCGGCCGGCCTGCTCGGTGATCCCCGGCTGCACTCCGGCGCGCATCTCTCCGTGGGGCCGCGGCCGTCGTACGAGACCAATACCGTGCGGCCGTGGCTGCGGGTCGGATTCCACGACGGCTTCGGTGCCGCGTTCTTCTGTGACGAGACGACGCCGGCCGGCCAGGACTGGGCCTGGGCGGCCATTGCCGAACAGCCGCTGGACAACCCGCCGACGGTGTACTTCGACCAGGACGCCGAAACGGCTTTCCCGCCGTGTTCGGTGATGCCGCTCGATCGGCTGCGCGTCGTCGTGTTGGAGTGGGTCGACACCGGCCGGCGGCCCACCGGCGTTCGCTGGCTGCCGGTCAACAGCCTCGCATGGCGGATCGACGACACCGGCCAGGCCCGGCCGGTCACCGACGTTCGTTCGTAGCCCACCTCGCTGAGCGCGGCTAGGGTCGGCATGACTGTTGTCGTGAAGGGGGGACCATGCTGCCCTGGTCGGTGGAACTGGCTGGACGTCTCGACGAGCACGTGTTCGAGAGCGAACTGTTGCGCGACAACCCGCTCGGCGACCCGCGCCACCGCCCGCTCTGGGTCTACGTGCCGCCCGGCTACGACGACGAGCCCGATCGCCGCTACCCCTCCGTCTACGTCATCCAGGGCTACACCGGTCACATCACCATGTGGCGCAACCGAACCCCCTACCGGCAGCCCTTCCCGGAGACCGCTGACCTCGTGTTCGCCGGCGGCGAGGCACCGCCCGCGATCGTGGTCTACGTGGATGCCTGGACGGCCTACGGCGGCAGCCAGTTCGTCGACTCGCCCGGTACCGGCCGCTACCACTCCTACCTCTGCGACGAGGTGCTGCCCTGGGTGGACGCGCACTACCGCACCATGGCCGACCGCGGTCACCGCGCCATCATGGGCAAGTCAAGCGGCGGCTTCGGCGCGATGATCACACCCATGCTGCGGCCCGACCTGTTCGGCGCCCTCGCCACGCACGCCGGCGACAGCCTGTACGAGCTTTGCTACCTGTCCGGCTTCACCAAAACCGTCCGCTTCCTCCGCGGCTACGACGGCGACATCCAGCGCTGGTGGGGCGAATTCCGCAAGCGGGTTCCCTTCGCCGCCAAGGAGGACGCCGACCTGCTCATCACGCTCGGTGTGGCCGCCGCCTTCTCCGCGAGTGCCGACGGCACCCCGGAACTGCCGTTCGACCCGCACACCGGCGTGCTCAAGGACGCCGTGTGGCAGCGCTGGCTGGACTGGGACCCGGTACGCATGGTCCCGCGCTACGCCGAGGCCATGCGGTCGCAGCGCGCGATCTGGATCGACGCCGGCAACGAGGACGAGTACGCCCTCGACCTCGGCGCACAGGCCTTCCGCCAGGCACTGCTGGACAACGGCGTCGCCGAGGACGTCATCCACTTCGAGCTGTTCGACGGCGGTCACGGCGCGATCGACTACCGCTACCCGCTTTCCCTTGCCTGGCTTGCGAACCAGCTCGCCGCACCAGCGGGCTGACCCACCGCGGACGACGCGGACGACGCCGACGAGGTGCCGGCCCGAACCCAGGAACGGGACCCGGCCGGCACCGCATCGGATCAGGGCTGGGCGACGAGCTGGAACGACTGCGAGGCAACCCCGGTGCACGTCGACTGGACCAACTGGGTGCTGTCGGCGGTGGACGATCCCGGCACGGTCAGGCATTCATCGCCACTGCCGTTGCGGTTGACGATGTGGTACATCCCGCCGCCCTCCGGCACCGCCTGCCACTGAAGCAGATGTTGACGCCTTAATTCAAGCAGCAAAAAATGACCGTTTGGTAGTTTGTGAACGCGCGATCGCACTACCGACACAGGAGGCATGCCGTGTTCCCGACCCATCGGCCGCGCAGGCTGCGGACGACCCCCGCGGTTCGCAGGCTGGTCAGCGAGACGACCGTTCGCCCGCGCCAGCTCGTGCTGCCGATGTTCGTCAAGGAGGGCGCGACATCCCCGGTGCCGATCGCGTCCATGCCGGGTGTCGTGCAGCACAGCCGCGACTCGCTGCGCAAGGCCGCCGTGGACGCGGTGCAGGCGGGCGTCGGCGGTCTGATGATCTTCGGCGTGCCCACCACGAAGGACGCGATCGGTTCCGGCGGCACGGATCCCGACGGCGTCCTCAACGTCGCGCTGCGCGACCTGAAGACCGAACTCGGCGACGACACCGTCCTGATGGCCGACACCTGTCTCGACGAGTTCACCGACCATGGCCACTGCGGCGTGCTCACGCCGGACGGCCGCGTCGACAACGACGCCACGCTGGACCGCTACGCCGACCTGGCCATCGCGCAGGCCGAGGCGGGCGCGCACCTGGTCGGCCCGAGCGGCATGATGGACGGCCAGATCGGCGCCATCCGCGACGCCCTCGACGTGGCCGGCTGGACCGACACCGGCATCCTCGCCTACTCCGCCAAGTACGCCAGCGCCTTCTTCGGTCCGTTCCGCGAGGCCGTCGAGTCCAGCCTGCGCGGCGATCGCAAGACGTACCAACAGGATCCGGGCAACGTCCGGGAAGCGCTCCGCGAGGTGTCACTGGACCTGGCCGAGGGCGCCGACCTGGTGATGGTGAAGCCCGCACTCGCCTATCTCGACGTCTTGCGCGCGGTCGCCGAGCAGTCCGACGTGCCGGTGGCGGCCTACCAGGTGTCCGGCGAGTACGCGATGGTCGAGGCGGCCGCCGCGAACGGCTGGCTGGAGCGGGATCGCGCGATCCTGGAGACGTTGACGTCGATCCGCCGGGCCGGCGCGGACGTCATCCTCACCTACTGGGCCGTGGAAGCGGCAACCTGGCTGGCCAGCAGCTGAAACACGCTGGTGCGTCACCGCAACCCTGGACGGTCCGTGGATTGGGCCGTTCGGACGAGAGCAATGATGAGATTATCGCTGTTGAGGGGACAACTTTCGGCCGTGGTCCGATTTATAGTCGTTTGGTGGGTTAGTCTATTCGCATGACCACGCCATCCGCGCAGTGGTGGCCGGAGTCCCTGCCGGCACGGCCGACCACGACGCCACCGCAGGCGCCGGCCGTCCCGATGCCGTCCGTCCGCAGTCGGCCCAGACCGGTGCCGACGCTCGGAATGCCTTTGGTACACACGTATTCCTGGCCGGCCCGCCCGCAACTGGTGGAACGGTCCGCGCACGCGTGGTGGCTGTCGGTCGCATCCTGGTTCGTCGGTTCGACGGCCGGTCAACTCATGCACAGCCCCGCGGCGCTGGTCTTCGTCTACCACTACCCGGCGATCGCGGGCGGCCCCGGTTCGGTGCGCTACCAGCGGTTCGACGCGTGGTCGCTGCCGGACCCGCTGGCCGTCGTCGTGCTCGGTGTGGTCGCGATCTTCCTTGCCAGCCTGGTGTTGCCGATGCGGGACGGGGAACAGTGGGCGCGGCTGCTGCTGACCGTGCTCGCGGTACCGGCGGAACTGTTGCTGCTGCGGCAGGCCGGCCAGTCCCTGCTGACCGGCCCGGCCACCGAAGGCGGTGTCGTGCAGGGTGTGCTGAGCCTGGTCGGCCTGTGCGCGATACCCGGCGCGGTGAGCATGATGTACCGCCCGGCCACCCGCGACTACTTCCACGCCGACCGGACCGTCCGGACCAATCCTGGACCACGGACCGGGTGAGTGGACAAGCTCCGTTCGCCGCTCTAACGTCCGCGTTGTGACCACCCCGAGTGATTCCGACCAGCCGCGCACACGGTCCGAGGCCAAGTCGGTACTGGCGGCGTCGGTGCCGGCCGCGACCGAGCCACGGCCCGCGTTGCCGACCCCGGTGGTCGTCTCCTTCTGGATCCTGATCGTGAGTGCCGCGCTGCGGTTCTTCTTCGCGGTGGTCACGGCGGTGAACTGGACCGCGTTGATCAACGATGTGCTGCAGCACCTGCCGGCGCACACCAGCCCGGCCCAGGTGCGGTCCGACATGCACAACATCCTGATCGCCGAGATCGTGCTGGACGTGGTGTTCGGCGCGTTGTATGTGGTGCTGGCGTTCATGATCCGGGCCGGCCGCAACTGGGCGCGGCTGTCGGTGACCGCGGTCGTCGTCGTGTTCGGGGTGTTCGACATCCTCAACGGCCCGGACGTGGTCACTCTGATCAGTGTGCTGATCGAACTCGTCGCCGTCGGCCTGTTGTATCTGCAGCGGTCGAAGGACTTCTTCGCGGCGGTGAAGGCGGCCACCCCATCCCGGTTCCGCCGATGACCGACCCGGTCACCGACGGACGACCACCCCGATACACCGAACCGGGATCGACGTGGTGGCCGGTGAGCTGGGGCGCGCTGTTCGCGCTCGTCGGTGCCGGCCTTGAGGCGTTGAGCGGCCCGGTGCACGTGTTCGCGTGGAGCGTGGTCGGGATCGGCCTGTCCGGCATCACGACTGTCTGGGTGCAGGCCCGGCGCCGGGTGTGCTCGGTCCGGCTCACCGACGAAACCTTGCTGCAGGGCCGGGAACTGTTGCCGGTACAGCGGATCGCGGAGGTCGACGAGGTGGGCAGCCCGATCGGCGCGCGCGTGCTCGGCGGCGGCTGGACGGTGCCGAAGAAGTTCGGCGAGGTGCCGCTGCGGCTGGCCGACGGGACGGTGGTCCTCGCGTGGGCCAAGGACCCGGAGGCGTTCCGGGCCGCGCTGCGGCCGCTGATCGGCGCGTGAGAGGGTGGTCACCGTGAGCACCGCCGAGCCGCCAGTCGCGCCGGCCCCGTCGTCCGACCCGACGCGACCCGGCCCGGCCCGGCTGCACCAGCCGTGGCGCGGCTTCGTGGCACTCGGCGAGGCCGTGCTCGCGGCCGCCGCGACCGTGGTCGGGGTGCTGTGCTGGCATCGTGGCGTCACCACGATGGTCACCCCGCTCGGCCCCGGCCAGCCGCCGCTGGTGTCCACGATCTTCTACGGTGGCTGGATGGCCGCCGGGATCGGCCTGATCACGGTGGCCGCGTTCCTGGTGCTGGACGCCGTGCGGCAGGCCCTGCTCGCGGTGCGCACCCGCCGCCGCCCGCTGCCCCCGCTGGTGACCGTCGCCGAGCCGACCACGGCCGCCGAACCTGATCCGGCCGGCTGACACACGTTCTTATCAGTGAATTCCCAGGGAACTGGCAGTCTCTCCTCAGCGTCGGCTCGCAGGATTTTCCCAGGTACCACATGCTGGGTTCGTCGGGCGTACGGAGAGGGAGCGGCAGATGGCTGATCGCACGATGCTGCTCGTCGTCGAGGACGATCCCAGCATCCGTGAACTGCTGGCCACCAGCCTCCGGTTCGCCGGTTTCGAGGTGAGCACGGCCGCCACCGGCAACGAGGCGCTGCGCGCGGTGGAGCGGCGCAGCCCGGATCTGGTGCTGCTGGACGTGATGCTGCCGGACCGGGACGGGTTCGACGTGCTGCGCTGGCTGCGCTCCGGCGGCCAGACCGTGCCGGTGCTGTTCCTCACCGCGCGGGACGCGGCCGAGGACAAGATCACCGGGCTGACGATTGGCGGCGACGACTACGTCACCAAGCCGTTCAGCCTTGAGGAGGTGATCGCAAGGGTGAACGCGGTGCTGCGGCGGACGCGCGGGTCGGGCGAGCCGGCCGAGGCGCCGCTGCGCTACGCCGATCTGGAGTTGCATGTGGACAGTCACGAGGTGCGCCGTGCGGACAAGCTGGTTCCGTTGTCCCCCACCGAGTTCAAGCTGTTGCACTACCTGATGCGGAACGCGGGCCGGGTGGTGTCCAAGGCGCAGATCCTGGACCAGGTGTGGCGCTACGACTTCAACGGCGAGGCCGGTGTCGTCGAGTCCTACATCTCCTACCTGCGGCGCAAGGTCGACGTGGTCGAGCCCCGACTGATCCACACCGTGCGCGGTGTCGGCTACGTCCTGCGGCTGGCGCCGAACTGACATGCCCGCCATGGCCGCCCGCCTGACCCGCCCGTTCCGCGCCCTGTGGGCCGCGTGTCGGCGGCTGCCGCTGCGCGTGCAACTGGTCGCCGCGCTCGTGCTGCTGCTGGCGGCGGTGCTGATCGGGTCGTACTTCGTGGCGTCCGCGACGATGCAGCGCTATCTGCTGCACCAGGTCGACTCCCGCCTCGGCCGCACGTCCATGCAGGTGACGCGGGTACTGACCAGCCCTGGCGGTCCTGGTGAGCGGTTCTTCGCCGTCCGCCCGCAGACGTCGGACGTCGTACAGCTGCGGTTCCAGGGCCAGACCGGTTGGGTCGGGCAGGCACCGGCGAAGGGCGCCGCGATCCCGGCACTGCCGGCCGACCCGCCGATCGGTGTCGCGTTCACCGTGCCGTCGCAGGGCATCGGCGACAACTGGCGGGTGCTGGCCACCATGCTGCCGACCACGGCGACCGGCGGCGATCCGGCGGTCATCCTGGTGGCGACCGATCAGGGCGAGGTGGACGCCACGATCGGCGACCTGAGCCGGCTGTACCTCTGGATCGCGGTCGGCGCGCTGGTGGTACTCGGCGGGCTCGGCTATGCGTTGGTGCGCAGCAGTTTGCGGCCACTGGAGGAGGTGGAGCGGACCGCGGAGGTGATCGCCACCGGCGGCGACCTGTCCCGCCGGGTCCCGGTCCGCAGGCCCGGCAGCGAGGTGGGGCGGCTGGCCAGCGCGTTCAACACGATGGTGGAACGGTTCGAGAGCGCGTTCCGGGCGCGACAGCGGTCCGAGGCGTCCGCGCGCAGTTCCGAGGAGCGGATGCGCCGGTTCGTCGCGGACGCCAGCCACGAGCTGCGCACGCCGTTGACGTCGATCCGCGGCTACGCCGAGCTGTACCGGCAGGGGGCGGTGACGTCGCCGACGGACGTCGCGGGCGTACTGCACCGGATCGAGGAACAGGCCGCCCGGATGGGCCTGCTGGTGGACGAACTGTTGCTGCTGGCACGGCTGGACGAACAGCGCCCGTTCGAGCACGCAAGGGTGGACCTCGCGGTGCTCACTGTGGACGCGGTGCACGACGCGCACGCCGTCGCCCCGGAACGGTCCGTCGGCCTGCGCCTGCCACCGTCCGACAGCGAGAACGACAATGGGGATGATCACGACCCGGCCGAGGTGCCGGTACTCGGCGACGAGGCCCGGCTGCGGCAGGTACTCGGCAACCTGGTCAACAACGCGCTGACGCACACCCCGCCCGGCACCCCGGTCGAGGTGCGGGTACGCCCGGAGGGCGATGAGGCCGTCGTCGAGGTCGCCGACAAGGGCCCCGGCCTGCCGGAGGACGCGGCCGAGCGGGTGTTCGAACGCTTCTACCGGGCCGATCCGGCCCGCGGCCGCGCGAGTGGTGGAACCGGCCTCGGCCTGGCTATCGTGGCCGCTATCGTGGCCGCACACGGCGGCAGGGTCGAGGTGCAGACCGCGGTCGGTGTCGGCACCACGTTCCGGGTACGACTGCCGCTGGCGGTGCACTAGGGGGTCGATTCCTTGCCGGACAACATCTGGAACGACGAGCCGGCAGTGGTGGACCTGCTCGACCGTGCACAGTTCGCCAGGGCCCTCGCCTACGTCGGCACGACATGCGAGACGCCGCTCGTCATCGGTGTCTACGGCACCTGGGGTATCGGCAAGACATCCCTGCTGCGGCTGATCAAGGGCAGGGTCGACCAGGAGAACAGCGCACGGACCGTCTGGTTCGACGCGTGGCAGCACCAGTTCGACGAGAATCCAGCCGTCGCACTGCTGCACACGATGGTGGACGAGTTGGGGCTCGGCGATGAAGGCAAGAGACTGTTGTACGTCATCGCGAGCGCGCTCGGTGGTGCTGCGCTGAAAGCGACGAAGTTGATTACCGCCAAGGATGTGCACGAAATCGAGGAACGGTACGAGGTCGAGCGTTTCCTGATTCGGGAGAAACAGGTCCGGCTGCGGAAGCATTTCGCGGAGCTGCTCAACCAAGCTACCAAGAATGGTGAGATCCGGCTGGTTTTCTTCATCGACGACCTCGACCGGTGCGTCCCGGAACAGGTGCTCCGGGTCCTGGAGGCGTTGAAGCT
>DATBCR010000074.1:0-3294 GCA_036270375.1 Pseudonocardiaceae bacterium
CTGGACAGAATCGCGACCACGTAGTCATTGCTCGGGCCGAGAATGCCGGTGGTGTTCAGCGTGATGCTGTCGCCGTTGATCCACATCCAGCCCTGCTTGGCCTTCACGGTCGACTGGCGCGGCGGGTCGAGCAGCCCGAACGCCTGGTTGAAGCCGTCCGCCCCGGTGTCCGCCGCCTGGCCGAGGTAGTTGAGCACCATCCCCGAGTCCGCGCCGGTCAGGTTCGTCAGTATGTACTGGTAGACCTTCAGCACGTCCTGCGCGGAGATCTTGGCCTCACCCCACTGGCCGACGACGGGCGGCGGCAACGTGCCCTGCAGCCCGAACAACTGGACGGACTCCGGGATCAGCGCCGAGCCGCCGAACTCGTCCCACAGGTTGTCCATCGCGTTGTCGTCGGACAGTTCAAGCGCCCGTTGGATGTCGGTCTCCACGGCCGGGCTCAGCGTGACCGCGCCCGTCTCGTAGCGGTGCAGGATGTCGGTGATCACGAACAGCTTGATCACCGACGCCGCCCAGAACGATGTCCCACCGGCGGCGCCCGTGGTCACCGTGCCGGACTTGCGGTCAAGGATGGCGACCCCGTACAGCACGCTCTTGGTGCTCATGGCATCGACCGCGTTGACCGCGGCGGTGGCCAGCGCCGGGTTGTCCGGCGGCGTGGTCGGTGTTGGGGACGGTGGGGGAGTCGTGGTCGTGACGAGGGTGGTGGTCGGTGTGGTGACGTGGGCGCTGGCGTGGAACGTGGTTGGCCGCGCCTTTCCCGCCTCAGTGGTGCTCCTTGCATGCACGATGACGGCCACCCCGGCCACCGCGAGCAGCACGGCGGCGACGACCGGCGTCACGGTGAACAGCAGCCCCCGGCGGCGCCATCTGCGCCGCCCACTCCCGTCAACGTTCATGGCCTGTGTGACGCATCGATATCCCCATTTGTTGCGCGGCGGACGGCTTCTTCAGCAGTTTCCCCCGATTTGTAACTGTGTGTAACCGACGGCTCAGCGTACCCGATCGGGCGGTCACATAGGCTGGGCGTTCTAGCAGAACAGACATTACGGTCAAATCAACAACATCGGTATCGATGCGAGATCGATAAAGTCACGCCGGCGAAGGTAACAGGATGCGTACGGACCGGGACGGGTCGCGATACCAGATCAGACGCCCAATAGACTCCGCCTCCATCGCACCAGACCTAGGGGTGCACACGCAGCGTCAGGGCTGGTCGAACTGCCGGCCGGACGCGTTACCAAGCATTAGTCACCAGGAGGACGGATGTCCCGGCACTCCCTCGCGGACGGCCTCGTGCTGACCGGAGGTGATCGCGGCGTGGTCGCCGTGGTCGCCGTCATCGCCCTCGCCGCCCTGGTCGTTGGTTACATCCTGCTCAAGGAGGTGCTGGCCGCCGGCCAGGGCACCAGCAAGATGCAGGAGATTTCCAAGGCTGTCCAGGAAGGCGCTGCGGCATACCTCAACCGGCAGTTCCGCACGCTCGGCGTGTTCGCCGTGATCGTGTTCGCGCTGTTGTTCGCGCTGCCGGCCGACTCGGTCGGTGAGCGGATCGGCCGCTCCGCCTTCTTCCTCGTCGGTGCGGGCTTCTCGGCCACCATCGGCTACCTCGGCATGTGGCTGTCCACCCGCGCGAACGTGCGGGTCGCGGCCGCCGCCAACACCGAGGGCCGGGAGAAGGCCATGCGGATCGGTTTCCGCACCGGTGGCGTCGTCGGCATGATGACCGTCGGTCTCGGCCTGTTCGGCTCGTCGATCGTGGTCATGTCGTTCGCGGGCCAGGCGCCCAAAGTGTTGGAGGGCTTCGGTTTCGGCGCCGCCCTGCTGGCCATGTTCATGCGGGTCGGCGGCGGCATCTTCACCAAGGCCGCGGACGTCGGCGCGGACCTGGTCGGCAAGGTCGAGCAGGGCATCCCTGAGGACGACCCGCGCAACGCCGCCACCATCGCCGACAACGTCGGCGACAACGTGGGTGACTGCGCCGGTATGGCCGCGGACCTGTTCGAGTCCTACGCGGTGACCCTGGTCGCATCCCTGATCCTCGGCTCGGCCGCGTTCGGCGCGCAGGGCCTGCTGTTCCCGCTGATCGTGCCCGGCATCGGCGTGGTCACCGCCGCGTTCGGCATCTACATCACCAACGCCCGAGCCGGCGAGAACGGCCTGGCCGCGATCAACCGGTCGTTCTACATCTCGGCGATCATCTCGGCGGTGCTGTGCACGGTGGCCGCGTTCGTCTACCTGCCGGGCACGTTCAGCCAGCTCAACGGCCTCGGCGGTGCTGCGGCGGCCGTCTCCGGCAGCCCGGCCGTGATCGCCGCGATCGCCGTGCTCATCGGCATCGTGCTGGCCGGCGTGATTCTGTGGCTGACCGGCTACTTCACCGGCACCGAGCACAAGCCGGTGCAGGACGTCGGCAAGTCGTCGCTGACCGGTGCGGCCACGGTGATCCTGTCCGGCATCTCGGTCGGCTTCGAGTCGGCCGTGTACACCGCGATCGTGATCGGTGCCGCGGTCTACGGCGCGTTCCTGCTGTCCGGCTCGATCACGGTCGCGCTGTTCGCGGTGGCGCTGGCCGGCTGTGGCCTGCTGACCACGGTCGGCGTCATCGTCGCGATGGACACCTTCGGCCCGGTCAGCGACAACGCGCAGGGCATCGCGGGGATGTCCGGCGAGGTCAGCGAGGACGGCGCGAAGATCCTCACCGACCTGGACGCGGTCGGCAACACCACGAAGGCGATCACCAAGGGCATCGCGATCGCGACCGCCGTGCTGGCAGCGACCGCGCTGTTCGGCTCGTACAGCGACGCGATCAGCCAGGCCACGGTCAAGGCGGGCGCGAGCATCGCCGGCGTGGCGTCGTTCGCGTTCATCGTGTTCAGCCCGAACGTGCTGGTCGGCATTCTGATCGGCGCGGCCGTGGTGTTCATGTTCTCGGGTCTCGCGGTGAACGCGGTGGCACGGGCGGCCGGCGCGGTCGTCTACGAGGTACGCCGCCAGTTCCGGAACTTCCCGGGGATCATGGACGGCACCCAACGACCCGAGTACGGCCGGGTGGTCGACATCTGCACCCGGGACGCGCTGCGCGAGCTGGCGACACCGGGCCTGCTCGCGGTGTTCGCGCCGATCGCCGTCGGCTTCGGTCTCGGTGTAGGCCCGCTGGCCGGCTACCTGGCCGGCGCCATCGCCACCGGCACGCTGATGGCGATCTTCCTCGCCAACTCCGGTGGCTCGTGGGACAACGCGAAGAAGCTGGTCGAGGACGGCAACCACGGTGGCAAGGGCTCCTCGGCG
>DATBCR010000075.1:0-8220 GCA_036270375.1 Pseudonocardiaceae bacterium
GCCGGACGCGCCTGCGACGATGGCACGCCCGGCGCCCGAACACCCCACAAGCGCAGGTTTATCACTCAGATTGATGAGCACCGCCGACGCGAGACCACGCCGGACCGCCCATGGCAGCGCGAACGATGCCGATCGCCAGCCGGTGCGTGCGCAGCTCACCCGCCGCAGGTTTATCACTCAGATTGATGAGGACCGCCGGCGCGAGACCACGCAGGACTGCCCATGGCAGCGCGAACGATGCCGTTCGCCAGCCGGCGCAGCTCGCCCGCACCCGGCCGGGCCGGCCCGCATCGTCAGCTCGGTGGACGCCCCGAGATAGGTGGCCGGTTCGAAGACAGCGGCCTGCGTCCCTGCAGCAGCGCGAAATCGGTGAACTTCCCGTCCTGTCGGCAGCGCTTGCAGGGTTGTGCGACTTGCGCGTCTCACGGATACCGAGCGCATTATCCGTGAGGCGCGCAACGAACCCACCCACCCGTCGGGGCCGCACACCGGAACGGTCGACGAATGTCTCAATCAGGCGCGACTTGCCGACCCGGCGACGGCCCCGCACGATGCGGCGGGTGCGCGGGCTGTCGCGCCGGGCGATGGTCGGCCTGATGCGGCGGGGTGCGCGGGCACCAAGAGGCGGGGAGCGGCCGAACAGTCGATCGGGCCGGACGCGTTGCGGTCGGCATTGGGCCGCCTGCAATGAAACGAGCCATCGAAATCGCCGCCGCTTATTCCTCAACCGGCTCGTGGATTACCTCGTACGTCGGGTCGATCATCAGTACCGCGTGGTTGCCGGGGTCCAACCGGACACGGCCGTGGAGCCGGACCTGTTGGCTCGGCGCGATGTCGTCGTGCTCCTGACGGAACTCCACCACGAGCGTGCCGGTGTCGTCGCCGACCTCGCCCGTCATCTGAGTCCTGCCGCGACGCGTGCGGACCGAGATCTCGTGCAGCCGCCCCTCGACAGTCGCGTACTGGCCGGGCAACAGCGCGCCGATCGGGGTCGCATCCGGTGGCGCCGCCGGCTCGTTGTGTTCGCGCAGCACGGGTTCCTCGTCGCCGGCCAAACGACCGAGCAGCCGCTCGAACGCCTCCGTGATCCGCTCCTCCGGCATGTCCGGGAACGCCGCCCGAATCCTGGACTGCACGTCGTACGGCACGATCGTCGCCGCCGCCTGCGGAAGCCGGCTGATCACGCTCGCGATCCGGTCCGCCGTGCGGTCGTGCAACAGCCGGCCGAGCAGGGGCGCGTATGTCCGTCGTGGCAACAGCACCGTCACCCCGGTCCCCGGCTCCCGGCTCGCCTCGACCACCAGTTCCCTTGCCGCCCTTGTGAGACGCCGGTCGGGACAGTCGATCACCTTCAGCGTCGCCTCGACGCCGAGATCCTGCCAACGCTGCCGCAGCCGGTTCGCGTGTGTCTCGTCCACCATGAAGTGCACGGCCTTCAGCTCCGCCGGCCGCAGGCTCCGCCCGTACCGCAACGCTTCCAGCACCGCGAGGTCGAGCGAGCTGACGAACACGAACACCTTGTGCCGCGCGAAGTTCGTCGACCGGACCTGCGCCTCCCGCACCCGGTCCAGGATCGCCGACTCCACCCGGTACTCACGGTTGAGCCGGATCAACGTGAACACCAGAACCGGGAACACGATCACGACCAGCCATGCGCCCTCGGTGAACTTGGCGATCGCGAAGATGATCACGATGATGGTCGACACGATCCCGGCCGACAGGTTGATCACCAGTTTGCGGCGCCAGCCCCGATCCTTGTTGCGCAACCAGTGTTTGGTCATCCCGTAGCCGGCCATCGCGAATCCGGTGAACACGCCGATGGCGTAGAACGGCACCAGCTTGTTGACATTGCTGCCGACGACCAGCAGCAGCGCGACCGCCAGCACGGTGAGCACGATGATGCCGTTGGAGAACACAAGACGGTGGCCGCGCTTGGTCAACTGCCTCGGCAGGAATCGGTCGGTGGCAACGAAACTGGCCAGGAACGGGAAGCCGTTGAAGCTGGTGTTGCCACCGGTGTAGAGGATGAGGGCGGTGGCCGCCTGTACGAGAGCGAACATGATGTCGCCGAACGCGCCGTGGCCGTAGACCGCCCGGGTTTCCTGTGACAGTACCGAGGGATAACCGGACGAGTAGGGGGTGGCGTGTGTGATGAAGGCCAGCAGGGACACGCCGCCGACCATGATGCCGAGCAGGATGGCGTTCACGGTCAGCACCTTGCGGGCGTTGCGCCCCTCCGGCTTGCGGAAGGCGCCCACCGTGTTCGAGATGGCCTCGACCCCGGTCAGCGAGGAACCACCGTTGGCGAAAGCGCGCAGCAGCACGAACAACGTGGCGCCCGCGACGAATCCGTTGCCCTGGTGCACGGTGACCGCGCCCGCGATGTGCGTCGGGTCGGACACCGGCAGGCCGACGGTGATCTGCTTGATCACGCCGACAACGATCAGCAGCAGCGCCAACGACACGAACAGGTAGGCCGGCATCGCGAACGGCCGTCCGGCCTCGCGCAGGCCGCGCAGGTTGATGTAGCACATCAGCAGCACCACGCCGATGGTGATCACCTCGGTGTACGGACCGAGCGAGGGAATCGCGGACACCACGGCCACCGTGCCGGCCGCGCACTGCACCGCGACCGTCACCACGTAGTCGATCAGCAGGGCCGCCGCCGCGATCTGCGCTGTTCTCGGCCCGAAGTTGTCCCGCGCCACCACGTACGAGCCGCCGGCCTTGGTATAGACCATGACCACCTGGCGATAGGAGGCCGCCACCAGCGCCAGGATGACCAGGATCACACCGGTCAGGGGCAGTAGCAGCGCGAACGCCGCGATACCGGCCGCCGGCAGCAGTTCGATGAGCATTTCCTCGCTGCCGTACGCGGTCGAGGACATCGAGTCCGACGACAGCACGCCCAACGCGATCGGGTTGGACAGGCGCTCCGACTTGAGCTGCTCGTTGATCAACGGCTTGCCCAGCAGCACCCGCTTGAGCACGTAGCCGACCGACTCCTGCAGGCCGGCCGACGTCCCCGGGGTCTCCTGGCCTACCACGCGCCCACCAACCGACTGTCCTCCGACTCCACTATGTGCCCTTTTTGGCTACGGACAGTAGATCGCGCGGCGCACGGCCGCCCGTCATGGTGTCCGAGGCCCAGTGTTCAGGCCGGCTTCGTCCGGATGGCGGACCAGGCCAGCATCTTTACGCATCATTGACGCCTGTCCGCGGCTATCGGACGCACCGGACGGCATCGGCGCAGGTCACCCGATACGTACTTTGACGTATTGCGCTGGGTTCGGCGCATTTCGCTGGTTAGCGTCGAGGTCATCACAGGTGACCGAAACGGCTGGTAGGTGCCCGATGTTGCAGAGAGCGAATTCGCGGGCGGTGCCCGGCACGCGGACCGGAGCAGCCGAGCTGGCGGCCGGCGAGCGGCTCGGGGTGGCCGTCGTCGATCAGATGCCGCTGTTCCGCGAGGGCCTGTCCGTCCGTGTGCTGCGTGATCCCGGGATGCGGCTGGTCGGGGTGACCGGCCAGCTCAACCCGGCCGTACTGCTGCGTGCACGGCTCGCGGTGGACGTGCTGGTGATCGACGCGCTGCTGGATCCGCGTGCCCTGGTGGCCAGACGGCTGATCGAGGCCGATGCCGAACTGACCGTCGTGCTGCTGGTCCGCGAGCCGTACCGGACCGGCCAGTACCTCGCCACGATGCTGGCCGCCGGGGTGCACGGGCTGGTCCAGCACTCGTCACCGCCGGAGCGGATCCTGGAGGCGATCCGACGCAGCCGGTCGGCCGGCCGCTACGTCGATCCGACGCTGGCTCCGCTGATCTCCGACGGTGTCAGCTCGGTCGCGGGCCGGCCGCTGTCCCGGCGTGAGGACGAGGTGCTGCGGCTGATCGCGGACGGACTGTCCAATCAGGGCATCGCGGACGCACTGGTGGTGTCCGTCGAGACCGTGCGCACGCACATCAAGAGCCTGCTGCGCAAGCTGTCCGCACGGGACCGGGCGCACGCGGTGGCGCTCGGATTCCGCGCCGGCCTGCTGCCACTGCACGGTCCACGCCCGGTGCCGCCCGACGAGGTGGGTGTGGGCCGGGTGCCGATGGCCCGTGGGGCCGCCGATCAGGCCCCCGCCGTGCTCTGACGTTCCTGGCGAAGACGGTTGACCCGGGTGTCGTGTCGGCACCCGGGTCAACCTGCTGTTCGGACCGCAGTTCTGTTCGGACCGCGTTCTGAATTGATTCAGAATCCCTCCGGAACGAGGTGTACACTCGCGGCTACGGTTGCCCCGATCGGGTTAACCAACTATCCACCGTTCGGGATCGGGGTGACCGTGGAGCCGCCTTTTCTGTCCCTTTTCGCCGAACTGGGCGCCATCCTGGGCAGCGCCGAGTCTCGTCAGGCCCGGTCCGCCGAGATCCTCAAGCAACTCCGGTCCGTCGTGCCGTACGCCGCCGCGTCCGTGTCCGCCGCGAAGCCCGGCACGATCGAGCACGTCAGCCTCGCCAACGACGGCTATCCGGCGCCGGTCGAACGGCACCTCAACCAGTGGTTCGTGCACCACGACCCGGCGTACCTGCTGATGCGCCGCTCACTGGGACCGCCGCTGCGCTGGCGGGACAACCCGTTCGTGTACCGCGACACGTTCTCCGCGCGCGAGGTGTTCATGCCGGCCGGGTTCGACGAGGGTGTCACGGTCTGCATGCGCAACCGCCTCGGCTACTACACCGGCAGCCTGCACCTGAGCGTCGACGACCGCCGTCACCCGACCGACGAGGCCGTCCGGTTCCTGTCCCACCTCCAGGTGATGCTCGGCGAACTGACCGATCTCGGCACCGCACCGCCGAGGGTGGTGCAGGCCACCGAACGGGTCTCGATCACACAGGACGGCTGCCGGCGCGATTCGTCGGCGTGGCCGGTGTCGGAAGAACTGGTCCGCCAGGTCCGCACGCTGGCCGCCGCGGACACCCTGCCGTCCTGGTTCTGGTGGCAGGCAAGCACCGGCGAGGTCCGACTGGTCACCACGGAGCGGATCGGCGACGAGATCGCCGTCGGCCAGACCACCGCCGACCTGCCATACGGACTGAGTGTGCGCGAACTCGAGGTGCTCACCCTGCTGGCCGGCGGGCTGACCAACCTGCAGATCGCCCGACGCCTGTCCATCTCGCCGAAAACCGTGGCCAAACACGTCGAACACACGCTGTCCAAGCTGGGCGCGGCAAGCCGGACCGAGGCCGCCGTCCGGGCCACCCGGGTCGGCCTGCTCCTGCTGTCCGACGCCCGCCCGCTGCCACCGCGCTGAGGCCGGACAAATCTAGGCCACGACGCCGTAATGTTCGGCCAGGTCGGCGAATTCCTCGTTCCGCCGCCGCGTGGCGCGGTCCACCATCTCCCGCATCACCGCGACACCCAGTGGTTGGTAGCGAACCCAGTCCGGCGCCAGATCCCGTGCCTGCGCGAGAAAAGCGAGCGCACGCCGTTCCTGCCGCAGTTCCGCCGCCGCCGACGCCAGGTGGATCCGGTGCCCGGCCTCCCAGAACGCCGGCATCGGGCCGTTCGCCGCCGGCACGGTTTCGGCCAGCCGCAACGCTTCGGTGGAATCGCCGAGCCGGACCGCCCGGTCGACGCACTGGATCGCGGCGATGTGCGGGCCGAAGATGCCGGCCTCGCTCACCTCGTCCCGCCCGGACCGGACCGCGGCCGCCTGCGCCACCCGGAGCAGTTCGTCCGCCCGGTCGCCCCTGTCCGACCGGATCGCCGCCGATGCCGCGTTGAACAACAGGTTCCCGAACACGCCGAGCGCCCTGGTGTTCCGGTCGGCCATCCGGGGCTCGACCCGTTCGGCCATCCGGACCGCCACCTGCTCGGCCTCGCCGGTGCGGCCCTGCCGGACCAGCACCCACACCAGATAGCGGGTGGACACCGCGACGCCGATCTCCGGGTCGTCGGACAGGCGGGCCGTCTGGATCGCCCGGTCGGCCGCGATGAACGCCAGATCGTTGAGGCCGAACCGGCCCGCGGTGCCGGCGCCCATCCGGTACGCGCCGGACAGCACCGCGTACGCCGTGTTCAGCCGCGCGCCCTTGGCCTGGTGCACAAGGCGGCGCGCGTCGGCGAGCAGCACCGGCAGGGTGTGCAGCAGTTCCGAATGCCGGCCGGCGATATATGCCTGCCATGCGTAGGACAGCGAACCACGCAGTTCGGGCAGCGGAATGGTTTCCCGCAGATCGGTGAAATCGGTGAGTCCGGGGATATCCGTGGACGCGGTCAACGCACGACGAAGATCGGCGATGTCGGTACCGGCTGGTTCGTGTGGTGGCGGCAGGATGCCGAGCAATGTCGTCGGTTCCACACCGAGTGCCTGCGCCAGCTTGTTCAGCGTCGATGTCCTGGTGGTCTGCCGTTCACCACGTTCGATTCTGGCCACGGTGTCCACGGCGACGCCGGCCGCCGCGGCCAGTTCCTCCTGGGACAGGTTGCGGGCCTTGCGAATTCGGCCGACGTTCTCGCCGAGCCCCCATGCCACAGGCATGCCGGCCCCCAATCGTCGCTCCGCTCGTACGTCCAGGGTACCTATCCCCGGTCGTGAGAAAATGATTCCGTGATTGCGGACCGGTGTCGGTTCGTGAATGGTCGGTTTTCGACGGGTTGCCCTGCCAATGGGGCAGGGTTGCCGACCGTGCGCCATTGGGAAACCTGTCGCCACGCGGTGTCTTACCGCCTCCGCACGGCCCACCATCCATTGTGCGGGTCGGCGTGACTGGGTGTGGACGCGAACTGTCCCCGGTCGCGCCGGCCGTCCAGTCAACGGATGGTGGCGCCATGGGCGAACCGACCACTGCGGCCAAGGCCCGGGCGCGGTGCGTGCTGTGGTTGTGCGGACAGTGCAGGGGCGGTGTCGACTGCCGGTGCGTACCTCCGCCGCCCGAGCCGTCGCGACTGCCGGCAAGGGGTGATCTCCACCGTTCCTGAACTTCGGGTCGATCGACCGATTTGACGTGCTGCCGGCCGTCTGTCCCGTGCGGCGTACCGTTCGGGAAACTCTCAGCATGTACGAAGGGATATCTGGGCTCCCGGCACGTATACACGAGGTAGGCCCCGTACGTGCCAGGAAAGGAAACAGCGCACCGTGCCGGACTCACCACGCGACCAGTACGACCGACGCGCCGCCCGAACGGCCGGCCAGCGCCGTGTCCAGGCGGTGACGACGTGGACCGCCGCGGGTTCCGTCGTGGCCGCGGCCGTGCTCACCGCGGTCCTCGCGCACAGCACCACCGCGTCCGCGACCACGTCCCCGTCGACGACCCCCCAGGATCAGACCGGCAGCGGTGCCACGAACGGCGGTGGTATCACGAACGGCCCCGACAACACCGGGGGCGGCCAACTGCAGGCGCCGGAGTTCCTGCCCGGGGTGTCGTCGGGTAGTGGCGGTCGGCACGGCTCGTCTGGTGGATCATGACCAGCCTGGACACCACCGCGAGCGTCACGTTCCCGGCCCTGGGGACCACCGCGTTGCTCGTGGTGACCGAGCCCGACCGGCTCGCCGACGCGGAGCCGGTGCTGCGTGCCGAACTGGCCACGTTCGACCTTGTCTGCAGCCGGTTCCGGCCGGACTCGGAGATCAGTTGGCTGCACGAGCAGGCCGGCACCGAGGTGGCGGTCAGCCCGCTGCTGGCCGAGGCGCTCGGCGTCGCGCTGCGGGCCGGCCGGCTGACCGGCGGCCTCGTCGACCCGACAGTCGGCACGGCGGTCACCGATCTCGGCTACGACCGGGACTTCGACCAACTCGATCGGGACAACCCATGGCCGGCGGCCCAGGCACGGCCGGCACCCGGCTGGTGGCGGGTGTCGCTGGACGAGGCCAACCGGCGGGTGCTGCTGCCACGGACGGTCCGGCTCGACCTTGGCGCCACGGCCAAGGCGCTGGCGGCGGACCGGGCGGCCCGGCGGATCGCGGCCGTCGTCGACTGCGGTGTGCTGGTCAGCCTCGGCGGCGACCTCAGCACCTCCGGTGTGGCCCCGGCCGGCGGCTGGCGGATCGGCATCGGCGACGACCACCGCATGGCCGACGTCGACCCGGAGGCCACCGTGACCATCCGGTCCGGCGGGTTGGCCACGTCCAGCACGACGTGTCGGACCTGGCGGCGGGCCGGGCGCGCGGTGCAC
Source organism: Pseudonocardiaceae bacterium (assembly GCA_036270375.1). Taxonomy (GTDB): domain Bacteria; phylum Actinomycetota; class Actinomycetes; order Mycobacteriales; family Pseudonocardiaceae; genus DATEPR01. The sequence continues at coordinate 8,163 of DATBCR010000075.1, forward strand.
CACATCGTCGATCCGCGCACCGGTGACCTGCCGGATACGGCCTGGCGCACGGCAAGCG
>DATBCR010000076.1:0-3830 GCA_036270375.1 Pseudonocardiaceae bacterium
TCCCAGCCGCCCGCGGTCCCTGGATGGCGATCAGCGCATAGCTCGCGGTCTCGTCGGTGACCGTCGCGTCGTAACCTTCCCCCCGTGCCACCAGCTCGCTGTACACCTCGGCGGCGTTCGAGGCGTTCGCCACTACCAGGAAAGATTCAGCGGAACGCCGGTATACCACCAGGTCATCGATGATCCCGCCGTCTGGCCCGCACATCATGGTGTACCGGGCCCTGCCGGGGCTGAGCGCCGCCAGCTCGCCCACCAGGGCGTAGTCGAGCAGCGGGCCCGCCTGCGGGCCGGAAACCGTGATTTCCCCCATATGCGACAAGTCGAAGAGCCCGGCCGAGGACCGGACCGCGTTGTGCTCGGCGGTCTCGCTGCCGTACCGCAGCGGCATCCGCCAGCCGGCGAACGGTGTCATCGCGGCGCCGAGCCGCTCATGCGCCGCCGCTAGCGGCGTCACCAGGACTGAATCCACCATGGAATGGTATGCCGTAAGCATGGAACTGCTTACCGAGGCCCAGATCACCGCCGAACTGGCCACCGTGCCTGCCTGGCGCCGCGAGGGCGCCACTATCGTGCTGGCGACCAGCCACCAGGACTTCCGCGGCTCGCTGCTGTACCTGAACGCCGTCGGCTACCTGGCCGAGCGCGCCGGTCATCACCCGGACGCCGAGATCTCCTGGGACACGGTCACGCTGACGCTGTCCACCCACTCGGCGGGCGGCCTGACCAGTAACGACTTCGCCTTGGCCCGGGAGATCTCCGGGCTGTCCTGACCGGTCGCCGCGGCGTACAGCTTGTGCGCCATGTCGCCGAGGACGGGGGAGTACAGCATCCGCCCCTGCCCGGTGTACTTGAAGCTGGTCACCCCGGTGATCACGCCGGTCCCGGTGGCCGGGTCGAACCCGGACAGCCATGGCCCGCCGCTGTCGCCCTCGGTCATCGCGCACGGCAGGCCGTTGTCCGCACCGCCGTACGGGTCCGGCCGGACCTGTCCGGCGCAGTAGTCGAGCGTCCTGCCGGTGTAGGGCGGCGCGGCCGGGTAGCCGAAGACGTAGGCCTGCCGCCGGCCGGCCGGGTTGCGCCCGAAGGAGACCGGCAGCGCGGAGGCATTCGCCTGCGCGGGCGCGGTTGCCGTCGCCTGGCCAGCTGGGACGATCTTGACGAAGGCGACGTCGGAGCCTGGGTCCGCGCCGGAGGCCCAGTCGCTCGACACGTAGATCGTCTGTGCCCGGTACACCCCGAAGGGCGCCTTGCCCGCCGCGTAGCCGGGCACGAACGTCCAGTCGTCGGCCCAGCCGCCGGAGCCGTCGGACACGCAATGCGCGGCGGTGATCACCAGGCCGGGCCCGATGACCGCGCCTGAGCACGCGTACCGCATCTTGTCGAGGGTGAAGAACACCCGCCCGGTGGCCTGCGCCACCACCCCGCCGCCGCGCCAGGCCGCGCCGCGCGCGCCCGCAGGGCTCTTGTGCGCCGGGGCGGTGCGGGCCTGGCCGTGCGGCCGGCCCGGTTCTGGCGCCGTCGCACGTTCCGAGGCATAGGCCAACCCCCGTTGCGAAGAAAAAAGGGCCAGCAGGAGTGCGGCGGCGAGGCCGGCGCGGTGAATACGGAGTGTCACATCGCTAGCACGTTCCCGCGCGAGGATCGCCGCACACCTTCGTACATGGCTACAGCGCGCGGGCGCATAGTTTCACCAGATTTGCACAAAAGGACATCCGCTAGCCCCTTTTCTGTGCCACCTGGCTCTGGCATTGTGAGCTTCGCCTTTGGGAGGACACACAATGAGAGCACGCAGTATCGCTGCCGTTGCCAGTGTTATTGTCACGGCAGCCGCCGTCACATCGGTAGCGGAAGCCTCACCGTCATCGCCAGGAAAGCCTGCCGCAACCGTCACGGCATCTGCTTGTAACCTCGGCAACGGCGTCAAGCACGTGGTGCAGATCACCTTCGATAACGTGCACTACTTCCGGGACAACCCGAATGTCCCCTCCGACCTTGAGCTGATGCCGAACCTGCTGAACTTCTTCAAGAGCAACGGCTCGTTCCTCGCGAACAACCACACCCCGCTGATCGCGCACACGGCCAACGACATCCTCACCACGCTCACCGGCCTCTACGGCGACCGGCACGGCGTCGGGATCTCGAACAGCTATCAGACGTACAACACCGACGGCCCGAACGGGACATTCGGCACCACCGACCCGGCGACCGGGTTCAACTACTGGACCGACAAGATCGACGACACCGCGCACACGCCGAGCCCGGCTCATGACACAAACCCGAACATGGTGTATTCGCCGGTGCCGCCGACGACGGCCAGCAGCCCGGTCAGCCCGACTACGGTCGCGCCGGCCCCGTGGGCGCCGTTCACCAAGGCCGGCTGCGATGTGGGCGACTTCTCCACCGCGAACATCGAGCTGGAGAACACCTTCGACATCCCGCAGGTGTTCGGCGCGAACTCGCCCGAGGCGCAGCAGCTCGCCGCCGACCCTGACCACTTCAAGGACGCGGAGACCGCCGACTACATCGGCGTCGCGGTGCACTGCGCGCTCGGCAACGCGGTGTGCGCGGACGCCAAGGGCATCAAGTTCGGCCAGACCACGCCGAGTCCGACCGCCGCACCCGACCTGCTGCCCGACCAGCCCGGCGGCTACAACGGCTTCCAGGCGCTGTTCGGCGCCAGGTACACCGCGCCGCAGCTCGGCGCCGGCACGCCGAACCTGTCGCGCAACGGTTTCCAGATCACGAACGCGGCGGGCAACCTCGTCGACCTGAACGGCAACGAGATCGACGACTCGTTCACCGGCAAGCCCGGCTTCCCCGGCTTCGACCCGGTCGCGCCGCAGTCGCTCGCCTACGCGGCCGACATGCTGGATTCCGGCGTCCCGGTCGTGCAGATGTACGTCTCCGACATCCACGGTAACGAGAGCATCCCCGCGCTGTCGTCGGCGTGCGCGAACGCGCCGGACGCGCTCGGCTCAGGGTCGCCGTGCTACCTGGCCCAGGCGAAGTACTACAACGACGCGTTCGGCACGTTCTTCAAGCGGCTCGCGGCGGAGGGCATCAACACCTCCAACACGCTGTTCGAGCTCAGCTCGGACGAGGGCGACCACCAGGCGGGCGCGAACGTCGGCCGTGCCATCCAGCCGACCCCGTCGAACTGCGACGGCGTGACCGTGCCGTGCACCTACCCCGCGGGGTCGTTCGGCGAGCTTTCCACGAACGTGACCGGGCTGCTGGCCACCGAGAAGAACGACACCACTAAGTTCGGCCTGGAGTCCGACAGCGCGCCCGAGTTCTACCTGAACGGAGCGCCTAGCCCCAACGCGGCCGTGACCAGGCAGTTCGAGCATGACCTTGCCGGTCTCACCGCACCCAACCCCTACGCGGGGCAGCCCGCGCAGCAGATCACGAACTACCTGGCCGACCCCACCGAGGAAGCGATCCTGCACATGGTGGACGCCGACCCGGCCCGTACGCCGACCGTCGCGATGTTCGCCAAGCCGGACTACTTCCTCTCGAAGGGGTCCGCCTCGTGCAACCCGACGACGAACGGGGCCGGCGGCTGCGTGACGGTCAACAACGGGTTCGCGTGGAATCATGGCGACATCGCCGCCGAGATCAACACGAGCTACGTCGGATTGGCCGGTCCCGGCGTCAAGGTGGCCGGCGTGCTCGGCAACGCGCCGGACCAGGGGCCGAACTCGGCCGGCCCGGACAGCGGGCAGATCCTGGCGATCAACAGCGGCACCACCGGTCCGTGGACCGATGAGACCGACATCAACCCGACGATCATGTACCTGACCGGCCTGAGCGACCCGTACACCCCGGAC
>DATBCR010000077.1:0-18028 GCA_036270375.1 Pseudonocardiaceae bacterium
GTTCTGCGCGTCGGTCATCGTGAGGATGTAGTGGTTGGTGCTGTAGAACGAGGTGTCGATGCCGTTTACAGAGGTGGCGGCGTCGCCGTCGAAGAACACGAACCACGGCCGGATCGTGGTGTCGCCGTACTGGGTGCGCGGGTCGCCAGCGGCGGCGCCGAGGACCGCCGGGAATGTGGTGGCCTGGGCGAGGTTGCCTGCGGCGGCGAGGTTCTTGAGGTACGTGGCGTATTCGACGTCGGTGTGCAGGTGGTCGAACGGGTTGGCCAGTTCCACCGTGCCGGGGATGACGTAGACGATGGCCTTTCCGGCGAGCGCGGCGCGGGTGGGCCACGCGTTGGCCTTCGCGGCCGCGTCGGGCGTCGCGAACGTGCCGGCGAGCAGGTTCGCTGGGCGGTACAGGGCGGCGCCGAGGTGGCTGTTCACGACCGCGTCGAACTGGGCCGGTCCCATGCCGAGGTTGGCCTCGAAGCCGTTCTTCATCTCGACCTTGATGAACAGCGGGCCCACGGTGGGGTGCGCGGCGAGCCAGACCCGCACGTCGTCGAGGCACGAGCCGAGGTCCTTGTTGGCGCCGCCGGTGTAGAGGTTCGCGGGGGTGGACGCGTTGACGCAGTTGTTGTTGTTGCTCGTCGGGCTGTCGTGGCTGACTTTCCACTCCTGGGTGAAGATGTCGGTCCAGGTGTCCAGTTCGATCATGCCGGTGCCGGCGTCCAGCGCCTGCCCCAGGAACGGGTAGTCGGCCGGGTTGTAGGTGTTGTGCACGCCCGTCACGGTCGCCGCTGACAGCGGCGCTGTGCTGACGTCGGCCGCGGCTGGTGTCGCCGTGATCGCGGCGGTGGTCAGTGCGAGCGCGGCAGCGAGGGCCGCCGCACGGCCGATTGTCCGGTTGACCTGCATGTTTGCCTCCCGAGCACCATCAACAAAACGCGAACAACATTCACACTCGGCCACGGTAGTGCGACCGTGCGTGCGAAGGACAGCGGTCAGGTGAACGATTCGTGGCCGGCCGATGGCAGGCCGTGGCCGCCGGGATCACAGGCGGTGCCCGGGCAACTCCGGACAGAAGTGATGAAAGCGTTCTTAATCCCAAATCGGTTTTATCGACACGGATCAGTTGTCCAAACGAGGGCTTGCCGTGACCATCGCGGGTTCAAATGAGTCAGACGCGGCCAACGACATCAACCGGTTGATCCGTTCATTTCACGCACCGGGTTCGGTTGGTCGCGGCCAGTTCCGCAACTCCGGGAGGACCCGTGTCCGCACACGCACGACGGTCGAGAATCGCAGGCGCGATCGCGTTCGCCGCAGGTACCGCGGTGGCGTTGAGCGCCTGCTCTGCCGCGACGAACAACGGCGGCCCGATCGGCAACGCCGGCCCGTCCAACGCCGATCCGCAGGCGCTGGCGTTATCCCAGCCGTACTCGCGGCCGAAGGTGCCCGACGCCGGGACGGTGACGGTGGCCGTGGACGAGGCGACCACCGCCTACAACAACAACCTCAACGCCACCAACAACCTGGCCAACACCTACGTCGACAACCTGCTGCAGCCGTCGCCGTTCTTCACCAACGACCTGAAGAACATCACCAAGGTGCAGGTCGACGGTGACCTGATGGACTCGGTGCGGGTGCTGTCCACCGACCCGCAGGTGATCCAGTACAACATCAGGAAGCAGGCGGTGTGGCAGGACGGCGCACCGGTGGACTGTTCGGACTTCTACCTGCAGTGGCTGTCGGGTGAACTGGACTCCGGTGACATCGCGACGATGTTCAACAACGTCCTGGTCGGCCTCGACCACATCGGCAAAGTGGCCTGCTCCAACGGAAACAAGACGGTCACCGTCAAGTTCAGCCAGAAGTGGGCGGACTGGCAGGGCCTGTTCGCGAACCTGCTGCCGGCGCACGTGCTGGAGAGGGCGACCGGCGTGCCGGACGTCACCAAGCTCGACGACCGCAACGCCGCCGACCACACCGCGCTGCTCAAGGTCGCCGACTTCTACGCCGGCGGCGCCAACAACGACCACGGTTTCGGGAACCTGAACCTGGCCTACGACCTGGCCGCGGGCCCGTTCATGCTGAAGTCCTACGACGGCAAGCAGGACTCGCAGCTGGTGCGCAACCCTAAGTGGTGGGGCAACCCGGCCGGTCCGTCCACATTGGACATCCGGGTGAACAGGGACGACGAGTCTGCGTTCCAGCAGTTGCAGAACAAGGAGATCCAGGTCGCGGCCGGCCAGCCCAACGGTCAGGTCGCGCAGCAGGTCCGGGCGAGCGGCGGGCAGTTCAAGCTGATCACCGGTGCCGGTGTGACGTTCGAGCACCTGGACTACAACGCGAAGAACGCCGATTTCACCGCGCACCCGGAACTGCGCAAGGCGTTGTCGGACTGCGTGAACCGGCAGGACGTGATCACGAAGGTCGTCGCGGACGTCGACCCGAACACCAAGCCGCTTGGCATGGTGCTGTTCCTGCCGACCGAGCACGGCTACACCGACGATTTCGCCAACACCGGCCACGGCAACGAGAACGCCGCGAAGCAGGTGCTGCAGCAGGCCGGCTGGACGATGGGCACAGGCGGCTACATGCAGAAGAACGGCCAGACCGCGACGATCACCATCGGCCACAAGACCGACGAGCGTCGTTCGTCGACGGTGCAGGCCATCCAGGCCGAGTGCAAGGCGGCGGGCATCCAGATCCAGGACTTCACCAGCGACGGCTTCAACGGCAAGAATCTGCCGGCCGGCAATTTCCAGGTGGCGCTGTTCGCGTGGACCGGCAGCCCGTTCAAGTCCGGTTTCACCGCGATCTACCACAGCCCGGTCGGTGCGCTCGGCGCGTCGAACTACATGAAGTACAGCGACCCCAAGGTGGACCAGTTGCTGCCCGCGGCGGACGTTGAGCTGAACTACGCGGCGCGGGTGCAGGAACTGCAACAGGCCGATGCGTTGATCGCGGCGGACGGTTTCACGCTGCCGTTGTTCGCGCTGCCGGAGTACGCGGTGACCGACGGTTCGGTCACCGCGACCGCCCAGGACGGCACGAAGCAGGACCTGCAGGACAACCAGGCGTCCATCGGGATCCTGTGGGATTCGTTCACCTGGCAGCACTCGTAACGGGTTGGGGGACGGGGTGGCCCGCCGGTGCGTCCGGCGGGCCACCCCGCCATCGTCAACGCCACCGTCAACCGATGGTGAGGCGCCCGGTGTCGGCGTCGAGTTCTGCGGGCACGCCGAGCGGAACGCTGGCCTGGCCGGCACAGTGCCCGAACGTGAGTCCCCACGCCACGGGGACGCCGAGGTCGGCGAGCCGGTCGGCGAGCACGGTCCGTACCTGTTCGGGTGGTCCGCACCGGGTCCACGAGCCCAACGCGATGCCGGCGACCCGGGTGAGCCATCCGGCGCGGGCCAGTTGGGTGATGATCCGGTCGAGCCGGTAGGGGTCTTCCGTGACGTCTTCCAGCAGCAGGATCGACCCATCCGGTGGTGGCGTCCCGGCCGCCCCTGGTGATCCCGCCAGAGACGCGAGCATGCTGGCGTTGCCGCCGGCCGTGACGCCGCGTGCGACACCGCCGGTGCGGCCGGCCACGAGCGCTCCGGCGTCGGGGCCGGTGACGGTGACGGGCCGGTCGGGTTGGCACAGGCAGCGGCGCAGCCGTTCGCGGGCGGGTGTGTCGGTGGCGAACGCGTTGGTGGCGACCATCGGGCCGAACACGCACGGGGCACCGAGCCGGGCGGCGAACACGTGCAGCAGGGCGGTGGCGTCGCTGGACCCGATCAGTGGTTTCGCCCGCGCGGCGGCCAGCGCGGGCCAGTCGAGCAGGTCGAGCAGGCGGAGGCTGCCGTAGCCGCCTCGGGCGCAGAACACCGCGTCGATCCCCGGGTCGCACCAGGCTCGCCGCAGGTCGGCGGCGCGGTCGGTGTCGGTGCCGGCCAGGTAGGGCAGGGTGGGGTGGCGGTCGCGGACGTGCGCGCCGAGCGACACGTCAAGGCCCCAGCCGGCGAGCCGGGCCACGCCGGCGGTCACCAGGTCCGGTGGCAGCGGACCGGCAGGCGCGACCACACACACCCGGTCACCCGCCCGCAGGCGCCTGCGGGCGGCCACGGTCACCGCAGCAGGTCCAGGGTCGGCACCCCGGGTGTGGTGAATCCGAACACCTGGCCGTAGAAGGACAGTTCGGCGGCGATGGCGGCGCGGATCGACTCGGCTTTGCGGAAGCCGTGCTGTTCACCTTCGAACGTCAGGTAGGCGTGCGGGATGCCGGTGCCGCGCAGGCCGGCGATGAACTTGTCGGCCTGCACCGGTGGGCAGATCTGGTCGTCGAGGCCCTGCAGCATGAGCACCGGCCCGGCCAGCCGGTCGGCGTGCCGCGCCGGTGAGCGTTGGGCGTAGCGGTCGGCGTGTTCGGGCAGGGCACCGATGAGGCCGTCCATGTAGCGGGACTCGAAGTCGTGCGTCTGGCCACCCTCCGCGGTCCACATCTCGGGGTCGAGGATCGGGAACATCACCGTGCCGCAGTGGTAGGTGGACACGCTGGTCAGGGACGCGGCGGCGGTCCAGCCGCCCGCGCTGCCGCCGCGGATGGCGATGCGCCGCCCGTCCACGGTGCCCTCGGCGGTGAGGCATTCGGCGACGGCGGCGCAGTCGGCGACGTCCACCACGCCCCACTGTTCGCGCAGCCGTTCCCGGAACTGCCGGCCGTAGCCGGTGGATCCGCCGTAGTTGACGGCGACGAACGCGAACCCCCGGCTGGTGAAGAACGCGATCGTGGGGGCGAAACCGGGTGCGAACGAGCCGGTCGGGCCGCCGTGGGCGTGCACGATCAGCGGCGGCAGGGTCCCGTCGGGCGCGGTGAAGTCGGGGTTGGCCGGCAGGTACAGATAGGCGGGCACGGTGCGGCCCCGAGGGTCGGTGAAGGTGCGCGCCACGGGTGCCGGCAGGTACGCGGCGTCGGGCAGGTCGGGGCGCTGCGGGGTGATCTCGTCCAGCCGCCCGGACGCCATGTCCAGCCACACCACGGCGTCTTCGCTGCTGGGGCCGCCCGCGATGCCCAGCAGCGCCCCGCCGGCCGCGGTGAGATCCGCGTGCCACACCGGCAGGTCGATCGCGACGTCGGTGACGGTGCCGGCGGCGGCGTCCAGGACCGCGAGGCGGGTCGTGCGCAGCACCGCGTACCGGTCGCCACCCAGCGGGGTGAACCAGCGGCTGCCGACCCGCCACATCGGCCCACCCAGTTCGTCGGCCACCGGCGCCAGGTTCACCGGGGCCGTGGCACCGGTGACATCGATGCGGTACAGGTTCCACCAGCCGTCCGGGTCGGTGAGCGCGACCACGGTGTCCGGCCCGTCCCATTCCACCTGGCACACCGCTTCGGTCGGGCCGCCCGCGACGACGCGGTGCGGGCCGAGCGTGCCGTGCCCTGTGATGTCGGCGACGCACAGTTCCGTGCCGTCCCAGGGCATCGCGGGGTGGTTCCAGCCGATCCACGCGACCCGCCGGCCGTCCGGGCTGATCTTCGGGCCGGTCAGGAAGTGGTGGCTGGCGGTGAGCCGCCGCGCCTCGCCCGGGTCGGTGCCGACACCGGACAGGGGTATCGCGACGAGGTCGCGGTGGATGTCGGTCGGCAGGTCCCCGGTGACGGTTTCCCGCACGCACCACAGTTCGGTGCCGTCCGGGCCGCCGGTCGCGTCGGCGTAGCGCAAACCGTGCCGCCGCACCGGTTCCGGGCTGATCGGCATGGGATCGTCGGTGCCGTCCGGGTCGTGCAGGTACCACCGCTGGTCATCCCAGTGGGTGAATACCAGCCGGGTCCCGACCGGGGTGTCGAGCAGCGCCCACGGGGTGCCGCCGTACTCGTGCACCCGGTTGCGCACGTTCCACGGCGCCGGCAGCACGTCACGGGCGGGTTCGCCGGGCTTCGCGCGGCACAGCGCGAGCCGCCCGCCCTCGGCGGGTCTGGCCTCGGCCCACCAGGCCTGCCCGTCCCGCAGGGCGGCCCACTGCGGCCCGCCACCCAGCGCGGCCACATCGCCAACCCCGATCGGGGATGTCCAGGTACCGTACGGCGCGATCTTCACCACGATCGAGCACCCTAGTCGCACCGGTGGTGAGGTTCACGGCGGGGAAACCGGGGTCGGGCACTGCTGCGCTCGGGTGCGTGTCCTAGGGTCGAAGGTGTCATGGCGCGTGTCATTCATGTCTTCCGCACACCCGACCGGTTCGTCGCCGGCACCGTCGGGGAGCCCGGCGACCGCAGTTTCTACGTGCAGGCCGCCGAGGACGTCCGCATGGTCAGTGTGCTGTTGGAGAAACAGCAGGTCGCGGTGCTGGCCGAGCGGGTGGGGTCGCTGCTGGACGAGGTGGCCCGCCAGTTCGGCGCGGACATCCCCGAGCGGCCGCCCGCGGAGCTGATCGACACCGAGCCGCTGGCGTTGCCGCTCGACGAGGAGTTCCGGGTCGGCACCATGGGGCTTGGCTGGGACGCGGAGAGCCAGGCGGTGGTGATCGAACTGCTCGCCGCGACCGAGGACGAGATCGACGAGTCGGTCGTGCTCGGCGACACCGAGGAGGGCCCGGACGCGCTGCGGGTGTTCCTGAGCCAGGCGGCGGCACGCGCGTTCGCGCACCGCGCGGAGCGGGTCGTGGACGCCGGGCGGCAGCCGTGCCCGCTGTGCCAGCAGCCGCTGGACCCGACCGGGCACGTGTGTCCCCGCACCAACGGCTACCGGCGCACCACCGAGCAGGACTGAGCCGGCCCGTGGTGCTGCCGACCGACCCGGGCGCGCTGGACTTGCTCAACCGGGGCCGTATCAAGGTGCAGGGACGCCTGGTGGACGCGTCGAACGCGACCCTGTTCTGCTCGATCACGTCGCACGGTGTCGAAGCGGAGTGCGTGTACAAGCCGGTGTCGGGGGAGCGGCCGCTGTGGGATTTCCCGGACGGCACCCTGGCCGGGCGTGAGGTCGCGACGTATCTGGTGTCGGAGGCGGCCGGGTTGCACGTGGTGCCGCCGACGGTGTTGCGGGACGGGCCGTTCGGGCCGGGCATGGTGCAACTGTGGGTGGACACCAAGGAGGGCGCCGACCTGGTGGACGTGGTCGCGCCGGACAAGGTCACCGACGGGTGGCAGGTGGTGTTGCACGCGCACGACCGGTTCGGTGAGCCCGCGGTCCTCGCGCACGCCGACCACCCGGGGATCCGGGCGATGGCGGCGCTGGACGTGGTGGTGAACAACGCCGACCGCAAGGGCGGGCACGTGCTGCACGCGGTGGACGACAACGTGTACGGCGTGGACCACGGCATCTGCCTGCACACCGAGAACAAGCTGCGCACGGTGTTGTGGGGTTTCCTCGATCAGCCCCTCGCGGAGGGCGAAGTCGAGGCGCTGACCCGGTTGCGCACGGAACTTTCGGGTGAGGACCTGCCGGAGCGGCTGGGCGAGCACATCACGCACCGCGAGGTGTCGGCGCTGCGTAAACGCACGTCCCGGTTCCTCACCAAGGGGGTGTATCCGCAGCCGGGTGGGGAGTGGCGCGCCATCCCGTGGCCCGCGTTCTGACCGTTGGCGGGTGTGCTAGCCGCCGATGATGCGGGCCGGGGTGACCAGGACGGCGGCGCGGCGTTCGGCGGCCATCACCCGGTCGTACTCGTCCCAGTCGTCATGGGTGCCGCCGGCCGCTGTGAAGATGTCGCGTAGCAGGCCGGGCAACTGTTCGGCGGCGAAGTCGGGGTGCGGGTGGTCCGGGCCGATGATCACCGCGGGGCCGTCCGCGGACACCCACTGCCAGCCGGCGCGGAACGTGACCGACGCGGTGTCGGTGCGGCGGATGTGCGCCAGTTTCACGGCGTCACCTCTGATCACCATGCCGATCACCGGGTCACCGCCGAGCGGATCGTCCAGCACACCGGCGTTGACGAGCGAGGCGTGCACCGAGCCGTCTTTGCGGGTGGTCGCCACGATCGCGAGCCCGTGGTCGGCGCCGGCCAGCCGGCGTACCGCGTCCAGATCCCCTGCCATGCCGGCAAACCTACGCCTCGGCGTGGCGGCGTCACCATTGCGGTGGCAGCCGATACGGTCGCTGACCGTGCGTTCCCACGAGTACGGCCCGGACGTCCTCGCCAACCGGCGCCGCCGCACGGTACCGGAGGTGCCGGCGGAACCGGGGCTGGTGGTGGAGGACCCGGAGTCCGGGTTCTGCGGCGCGGTGGTCCGGTTCGAACTGGACAAGGTGGTGCTGGCCGACCGGCGCGACCGGGAACGGCTGTTTCCGTTGCGCCCAGCGGGTTTCCTCGTCGACGGCAAACCCGTCACGCTGACCCGCCCCGCGCCCGCCTCGAAACCCGGGGCGACCCGGTCGGCGTCGGGTTCGCGGCGGGTGGCGGGTCTGAAAGCCAGAACGGCGCGGGACAGCCGGATCTGGGTGGAGGGCCTGCACGACGCGACCCTCGTGGAACGCGTGTGGGGGCACGACCTGCGCGTCGAGGGTGTGGTGGTGCAGCCGCTCGACGGCGTGGACGACCTCGCCGAGCGGGTCACCCGGTTCGGCACGGCGCGGCACCGGCGGCTCGGGGTGCTGGTGGACCATCTCGTGCCGGGCAGCAAGGAAGCCCGCATCGTGGCTGGTGTCACCAACCGGCACGTCCTGGTCACCGGTCACCCGTACGTGGATATCTGGCAGGCCGTGACCCCTGCTGCCGTGGGAATCCGGGCGTGGCCGGTGATACCGAAGGGCACGCCGTGGAAGGAGGGCATCTGCGCGGCGCTGGGCTGGGGCGACCCGACCGACGGGTGGCGCCGGGTGCTGGCGGGTGTGCGGACGTTCCGGGACCTGGAGACGCCGCTGGTGGGCGCGGTGGAACGGCTGATCGACTTCGTCACCGAACCGGACGAGCACTGACCGGCGCGGCTCGGTTGGCGGCCCAGTCGGTCGCGAGCATCGCCATGACGTGCACGTCCACCCATTCGCCGGCCCAGCGCAGCGCGTGCCGTTTGGTGCCCTCGTGCACGAACCCGACCTTCGTGTAGACGTGTCGGGCGCGCGGGTTGAACGCGTACACCTCCAGCTCGACCCGGTGCAGCCCGACGGTGTCGAACGCGTGCCCCACGACCAGCCGTGTGGCCTCGGTGCCCAGGCCCCGATCGGTGCCGCGCCCATCGGTGAGGGCGATGCGGAACCCGCAGGACAGATTGTCGGTGTCCAGGTCGTTCAGGACGACCTCGCCGGCGTACTGGCCGGTGGCGCGTTCGATGACCACCAGGTCGAGCCGGTCGTCCTGGTCGGATCGGGCGGCCAGCACCTGCCGGACCTGTTCGGTGGTGAATCGCCGGTGGGTGCCGGTCAGCCGCAGCGTTTCGGCGTCGGCGAGGCTGTCCATCACGTCGGCGGTGTAGGCGGCGGTCACCGGGCGCAGCACTACGAGGTCGCCGGTGAGGGTCGGCTTGTCCGCGAAGCTGACCGGGCCGGCGTTGCTGGTGGACATGCCGCGATGGTGCACCGCGCACCGGAGGACCGGCGAGGGGGTTTCCGCTCACCGGTCCTCGGTTTTGGGTGGCCGGCCGCGGCGCGGGATCTGGCCGGCGTCAACGGGCATGCGGCCGGCTTTGTTGAGCGCGGCGCGGAGCAGGAACTCGATCTGCGCGTTGGTCGAGCGCAGTTCGTCGGCGGCCCAGCGGGCCAGGGCGTCGTGCACGGCGGGGTCCAGCCGCAGCAGGACACCTTTGCGGTCGGCGGATCCAGGCACCGGGTGTCCGCCGGTCAGTGGTACAGCGAGCCGGTGTTCACGATGGGCTGGGTATCGCGGTCCCCGCACAGCACGACCAGCAGGTTGGACACCATCGCGGCTTTGCGTTCCTCGTCGAGTTCGACGACGTTGTTCTCGTCGAGTTGGTCCAGCGCGAGCCGCACCATGCCGACGGCACCCTCGACGATGGTCTTGCGGGCCGCGACGACGGCGCTGGCCTGCTGGCGGCGCAGCATGGCCTGCGCGATCTCCGACGCGTACGACAGCCGGGTCAGGCGGGACTCGACGATCCGCACACCGGCGGACTGGACGCGCTCCGCGATCTCCGCGGACAGTTTCTCGGTGATCTCGCCCGCGTTGTCGCGCAGGGACAGCGCGTCCTCGCCGTGCGCGTCGTACGGGTAGCTGGTCGCGATGTGCCGCACCGCGGTTTCGGCCTGGATGTTGACGAACTCGACGAAGTCGTCCACCTGGTAGAGGGCGCGCGCGGTGTCCTCGACCAGCCACACGACGACCGCGGCGATCTCGATGGGGTTGCCGTCGGCGTCGTTGACCTTCGCCAGCGCGGTCTCGTGGTTGCGGATGCGGGTGGACACGGTGCGGCGCACGGTGAACGGGTTGAACCAGCACAGGCCGGGTTTGCGGACGGTGCCGACATACCGGCCGAACAACTGGACCACCCGAGCCTGGCCGGGGGTGACGGCGGTCAGGCCGCGCGCCAGGAACACCCCGGCCACCAGCACCAAGACGCCGACCCAGACCCGCAGGCCGGTGTCGGCGGTGCCACCGACCTCGACGATCAGCCCAACGGTGGCGGCGACGATCAGCAGCAGGCACACGCCGGCCATGGGGACACCGGGCGCGCCGGTGAAGGTCCGCTCCCGCATGCGAGTGGCGGCGACAACGGTTTCGGTACCGGTTTCTGTGGTTATGTCGCGCGTGACCATGGTGGGCACCATCCTGTTCCGGTCAGCTCATCACCTGCCGAGAAGGCTAGCATAGTGATATCACTTTATGCGATGCTGGCGACGCACCACCACCACAGTGATCGACAAGGGGAGCGCAGTTGAACACCACAGGCCTGGAGATCGATCGGGTCTCCAAACGATATGGCGACGTCGTCGCCCTGTCGGACATGACGTTCGAGGTGCGGCCGGGCGAACTGTTCGGGTTCGTCGGCAGCAACGGCGCCGGCAAGACCACCACCATGCGCATCGCCCTCGGGGTGCTGGCCGCGGACGCCGGTGAGGTCCGCTGGGCCGGCGAGCCGGTCAACCTGGAAACCCGCCGCCACATCGGTTACATGCCCGAGGAACGCGGCCTGTACCCGAGGATGAAGGTCGCGGAACAGCTCATCTACCTCGCCCGCCTGCACGGCCTCACCGCCCCCGCCGCGGCCCGCTCGGTGGACACCTGGCTCGAACGGCTCGGCGTGGCCGGCCGCCGAGGCGACGAGGTGCAGAAACTCAGCCTCGGCAACCAGCAGCGCGTGCAACTCGCCGCCGCCCTCGTGCACGACCCGGCGATCCTGGTGCTGGACGAACCGTTCTCCGGCCTGGACCCGGTCGCGGTCGACGTGATGAGCGACGTCCTGAAGGAGAAGTGCCGCAACGGCGTACCAGCGGTGTTCTCCAGCCACCAACTCGACCTCGTGGAACGGCTCTGCGACCGGGTCGGCATCGTCCGCAACGGCCAGATGGTGGCGTGCGGCCCGATCGACGAGCTACGCGCGGGAGGCGCGGAACAGCTCGTGATCGACGTGCCGGCCGCGCCACCGGACTGGGCGCACCAACTCGCCGGGGTCACCGTCCGCGGCACCGAAGGCAACCGCACCGTGCTGGAACTGCGGCCGGGCACCGACGACCAGGACGTCCTGCGGGCAGCGCTGGCGACCGGGCCGGTGCGCGAGTTCGCGCGGCGCCGCCCGTCGCTGACCGAACTGTTCCGCAACGTCGTGTCCGACCACACCACCAACGGCACCATCACCGGGAGGGCGGCATGAGCGACCCTTTGACCATAAACAGCGCCGCCGCCGTACGCCTGATCGCGGGCCGCGAGATCAAGGTCCGGTTGGCGTCCAAGGCGTTCCGCGTCCTCACCATCGTGTTGGTGGTGATCGTCGTCGGGTTGTGCGTCGCGCTGAAACTGTTCGCCGGCACCAGCAGCGGCGACATGGTCGGCTACACCCCCGCCAACGCCGCCATCGCAAGGGCGCTCCCGGCGATCGGCGACGCCATCGGCCAGAAGTTCACCGTGCAGGCCATTTCCGACCAGACCGCCGGTGAGCAGAAGGTGTCCAGCGGCGACCTGGACGGGCTGCTCGTCGGCAACGGCGACCGGGTTTCCGTGGTGGTCAAGAAGAACATCGACAAGAACCTGCAGACCGCGCTGAACGTGCTCGCCGGGCAGATCGCGTTCGACCAGCAGATCACGCAACTCGGCGGTGACCCGACGAAGGTTCGCGCCGCGTCGGAATCGGCGACCACCTCGGTGCGGGCGTTGCAGGCGCCCTACCCGTACCAGTCGCAGCAACTGATCCTCGGCATCATCGCCGGTGTCCTGATCTACATATCGTTGCTGCTCAACGGGCAGACCGTCGCGCAGGGCGTGGTGGAGGAGAAGTCCAGCCGGGTCGTGGAACTGCTTTTGGCCACGATCCGGCCGTGGCAGCTCATGGCCGGCAAGGTCCTGGGTATCGGACTGGTCGGGCTGATACAGATGTTGGTCGTCGGGGTCGCCGGGGTGGTGGCTGGCCTGTCCACGAAAGTGCTCACCATCTCCGCGTCCGCCGCGTTCGGCACCGTCACGTGGCTGATCGTGTGGTTCCTGCTCGGGTTCTTCATGTACGCGGTGGTGTTCGCCGGGTTGGGCGCGTTGGTGTCGCGGCAGGAGGACGTCGGCGGTGCCACCGCGCCGGCCCTGATGTTCCTCATCATCGGCTACGTCCTCGGCATCTCGATCCTGCCGAGCGATCCCGGCAACCACCTGTTGGAGGTGCTGTCGGTCATCCCGATGTTCGCGCCGACCCTGATGCCGATGCGCCTTGCCATGGGCGGTGTACCGGGTTGGGAGGCGGCGTTGGCGGTCGGGCTCGTCGTGGTGCTGATCCCGCTGTTGATCTGGTTCGCCGCGCGCATCTACCGCAACGCCGTGCTGCGCACCGGTGCCCGCGTGAAACTGAGCCAAGCCCTGCGCCCCGCCTGAAACCCTGGTGAGTGCGGGGTGTCCCGGATCCGTCGACACTCCGCACTCACCAGTTCTTTGCCTGACCGCGATCACGTTCCGCCACGCTTTCTGACACGATGGACCCATGGCCGCGTTGGTGTGGCTGATCATCGGGATCATCCTGGTGGTGGCCGAAGTGCTCTCCGGGGCGTTCGTGCTGGTCATGCTCGGTGCGGCCGCCCTGATCGCGGCGCTGGCCGCCACCGTCGGCGGCGGTGCGCTCGTCAGCGGCCTCGTGTTCCTCGCGATCGCCGGTGGCGGCATCACGCTGGCCCGGCCCGCCATCGTCCGCCACATGCACCAGGGCGATCACGTCAAAACCAACGTGGACGCACTGGTCGGTGGGAAAGCACTCGTCCTCACCACCGTCGACGCCCACACCGGCCAGGTCAAAATCAACGGCGAAGTGTGGTCCGCCCGGGCCTACGACGAGACCGAAGTGCTCGAACCGGGTCGTTCCGTCACCATCATGAACATCTCGGGTGCTACCGCCGTCGTGTGGGGCGGACTGTAAGTGGAGGCCGATGTGATCCTGCTCATCGTCATCGTGGTTCTCGTCATCCTGGTACTCACCGTGGCGGTCAAGTCCGTCATGGTCGTGCCACAGGCGCAGGCCGCCGTCATCGAACGGCTCGGCCGGTACCGCAACACAGCGGCACCCGGCATGAACTTCCTCGCGCCGTTCTTCGACCGCGTCCGCGCCCGCATCGACCTACGCGAACAAGTCGTGTCGTTCCCGCCGCAACCGGTGATCACCCAAGACAACCTCACCGTGTCCATCGACACGGTCGTGTACTTCCAGGTCACCAACCCGCAGGCCGCGGTCTACGAGATCTCCAACTACATCGTCGGCGTCGAACAGCTCACCACCACCACCCTGCGGAATCTAGTTGGAGGTATGAGCCTTGAGGAAACCCTCACCTCGCGTGACCAGATCAACCAGCAGCTGCGCGGCGTCCTCGACGAAGCCACCGGCCGCTGGGGCATCCGCGTGGCCCGCGTGGAACTCAAGGCGATCGACCCGCCACCGTCCATTCAGGACTCGATGGAGAAGCAGATGCGCGCCGACCGGGAGAAGCGCGCCATGATCCTCACCGCGGAAGGCCAGCGGGAATCCTCCATCAAAACCGCGGAAGGCCAGAAACAGGCCCAGATCCTCGCCGCCGAGGGCGGCAAGCAGGCCGCCATTCTCAGCGCCGAGGGTGAGCGACAGTCCCGGATCCTGCGCGCACAGGGTGAACGCGCCGCCCGCTACCTGCAGGCCCAGGGCCAGGCCAAAGCCATCGAAAAGGTGTTCGCCGCGATCAAGGCCGGCCGCCCCACCCCGGAAGTCCTTGCCTACCAGTACCTGCAGACCCTGCCGCAGATGGCGCAGGGCGACGCGAACAAGGTGTGGCTCGTCCCAAGCGACTACGGCAAGGCGCTGGAAGGGTTCGCGAAGATGCTCGGCGCGCCCGGCGACGACGGCGTCTTCCGCTACGAACCCCCCAAGTACGAGGCCCCCACGGCGAACCCCGACGAGGACGACCCGGCCGTCGCGAACTGGTTCGACACCTCGACCGACCCGAATGTCGCCGCGGCCGTCGCGGCAGCGGAAGCCGTTGCCCGCCAAGAGGTCCCCAGCCCCTACGCGCACCCGGTGGGCGGGCACACGATGGTCGGGCTGCCAGGGCCGGCCGAGACCACCGGTCCGATGCCCGTCGTGCCGCCCGGGCCTATGTCCAGCATCGAACCGCACAACGGGTCGACGGAACTGTCCGAAAGCTAGTTCACCCGCTCGGCCGTGGGTGGGCGTTCGTCCGCCCACGGCCGAGCCCGTTGCAGCGCCGCCGACACCGCGAGCACCGTCGCCTCGTCGTGCGGACCGCCGATGACCTGCACGGCCAGCGGCAGGCCGTCTTGCGTGAAACCGGCCGGTACCGACGCGGCCGGATTCCCGACCAGGTTCCACAGCGTCGTGAACGCACCGAACCGTTGCGCGGCAAGCAACAGCGCGATCCAACCCCGGCCAGACAGCTCACCGATCCGTAGCGGCGGCCTCGGCGTCACGGGGGACAGCACGATGTCTACGTCGTCGAACATCCGGTTCACCTTGGCCGCCAGGCGGTCGCCGTGCCGGCGGGACGCGGCGACCACACCAGGGGAGTAGCGCCGCCCGAACGCCGCCACCGACCGGGTCGATGCCATCAACCGCTCCGGGTGATCCAGCTCCGCCACGATGTCCGCCGCGGACCGCACGTAACGCGGCCCGTAACTCAACAATCCGGTCGGGTCGACAAGCGGCGGTTCGCGGAACACCACGCGGTGCCCGAGTGACGTCAACACCCGTGCCGTCGACTCCACCGCGTCGCGCACCGCCGGATGCACGCGTCCACCGACCGGCCACGGCCGCAACGACACCGCCACCCGCAACGGCCCGGGCTCCGTCGCGGCGGACTCGGCGAACGGCCGCTCCGGTGGCCGCGCCACATGCAGATCACCCGGCATAGGGCCGTGCAGCACGTCCAGCAGCAGCGCCGCGTCCGCCACCGTCCTCGTGATCGGCCCCGCCACCGAGAACCCCGTCCACACCTCGCCGTGCGGCGCAAGCGACACCCGGCCCCGCTGCGGTTTCAACCCGAACAACCCGGTCGCCGCCGCCGGCAACCGGATCGACCCGCCACCGTCACTGCCCAACGCGGCCGCCGCCAACCCCGCCGCCACCGCAGCCGCCGCGCCACCGCTCGACCCGGCCGGCGAATGCGTCAGCGACCACGGATTCCGTGTCACCCCACCGGAATCCGACTCCGTGAACGGCCACAGGCACAGTTCCGGTGCCCGCGTCCGACCCAGCACCACCGCGCCCGCGGCCCGCAACCGCGACACCGCCTCCGCGTCCGCCGCCGCCACCTTCGTGACAGCATCGGTGCCGATCGTGGTCGGCAACCCTTCGAGATCCGTGTCCTCCTTCAGGGCGATCGGCACCCCCAGCAGCGGCCCGTCCTCGCCCCGCGCCCGGCGGGCGTCCGCGCGTACCGCCTCCTCACGGGCCTGCTCGGCGAACACCAAGCGGTAGGCGTTCAACCCGCCGTCCAACCGCGCGATCCGGTCCAGATACGCCGCCACCAACTCCACCGACGACACCCGGCCGTCCCGCAGCAACGCCAACTGCCCGGCCACCCCGACGAAACACGCATCGGTCAGGTCCATGGCACCGACCCTAGATCACCGCAGGCCCCCGCCACAGCGGAATGCCCCCGGCCAGGGCGTTGACCAGGGGCATCCGTGCCGCCCGGCCAGGCAGTGGGGGTCTGCGGAGCCCGAGCCGGGACAGCGGCCGCGATGGTCGGTGAACCAACGCCCACCGACACCGACGCCAACAGATACGCACCCGGGTTACACACACCAACCAAGATCGACCCCGACCGACCCGCAGCGTGTCCGAACAACTACACTCCGTCCGCATGGCGGGCAGGCGGGACGAACTACACGAACGGCGCACCGGATACCGGTCCCGCCGCCCCCTGCTCGCCGACGCCGCCATCACCATCCTCGCCCGCGACGGCGGCCGCGGCCTCACCCACCGCGCCGTCGACCGCGAAGCCGGCGTCCCGCAGGGCACCACCAAGAACTACTACCCGAGCCGGCAGACCATCCTGCAAGCCGCCGCCAACCGCATGGCCGAACAACACCGCGCCGCCGTCGACCACCTCCGCGACACCACCCCCGCCACCGTCACCCCGCACCAGCTGCGCCTGCTGTACCCGGCGCTCATCCGCCGCGCCGTGCACGGCGACCCCACCCAGACCCTCGCCATGTTCGAGCTGTACCTCGAAGCCGTCCGCCAACCCGCCATCCGCGCCGCCCTCGCCGCCATGGCCACCGCGAACGCCACCGCCGCCGTCGAACTGCACCACGCAGCCGGCATCGCGAGCGACACCACAACGACCGGGCTGCTCGACGCGTGCATCCTCGGCGTCATGGCCGCCCAACTGGCCCTGCCACCGGAAACCCTCGACACGATCGGGCTGCACGACACCGACACCGTCGGCACCCACCTGTTCGACGCCACCACCGGCTACCCCGACCACCTCGCGCCGCCGCTGGCCGCCCAGGCCTAACCGCGCCAGGCCGCGCGACGCAGTTCGTACTCGACCTCACCGAATTCGGTGCCGTCGATCGGGTCCTCGAACTCGAGGTGGAACGTCCGCAGGTAGCGCAGGCCGGATTTCTCCATGACCCGCCGGGACGCCATGTGCACGGCCATCGTCTGAGCGAACACCCGCCGCACACCCCACCGGGTGAACGCGGCCCGGATCAGTGCCCGACAGCCCTCGGTGGCCAGGCCACGACCCCAGGCGGCGCGGCGCAGCCGATAGCCCAGCTCCACGTCGGTCGCGTCGTCGTCGGGGCGCAGCGCGAACCAGCCCTGGAAACGGCCGTTCTCCAACGCCGCCCACCGGCCCAGATCGGGGAACCGGTCGTACACGGCCAGCAGCTCCGGCAGCTCCCGTTCGATCACGGAACGTGGTGTCGGTGTGCCGTTCGTGAGCAGACGCATCACTTCCGGGTCGCTGTCCAGTTCGACCAGGTTGTCCACGTCGGCCATGGTCAAACGTCGCAGCGTCAACCGGTCCGTGCTCAGCACGGTCACGCGTCGTCCGTGAGGTGGGCGGCTCGGGCATGCAGGTAGCGCTGCTGGGGGAGACTCATCGTCCGTGCGGCGGCGGCCCGGTACTCATCGCGCGCGCCGCCGGTGTCGCCGACCATTTCCAGCAGGTGCGCCCGGACGGCGTGCAGGCGGTGGTCCTCGGCTATCCGCTCGTCGGACTCCAGTTTCCGCAACAGCTCCAGGCCTTGGCGCGGACCTCGCGCCATCGCCACGGCGACCGCGTGGTTCAGCGCGACCACCGGGTTGTCCGAGATCCGCAGCAGCAGCCCGTACAAGGCCTCGATCTGCGGCCAGTCCGTCGCCCTAGCAGTTGCAGCCTCGTCGTGCACGGCGGCGATCGCGGCCTGTAACTGGTACGGCCCGGTCGCGCCACGGGGGAGTGCCTCGGTGATCAGCGCGACACCCTCCGCGATG
>DATBCR010000078.1:0-1630 GCA_036270375.1 Pseudonocardiaceae bacterium
GTGTGCCGCAAATGGGAGGTACTGGCCACCGTCATCGGCGAGGTGACCGACAGCGACCGGCTGGAGATCACCTGGCACGGTGACACGGTCGTCGACGTGCCGCCGCGCACCGTCGCCCATGAAGGTCCGGTGTATCAACGCCCCATCGCCCGCCCCGAGAGCCAGGACACGCTGAACGCCGACACCTCCGCCAAGCTGAAACGGCCGGTCACCGGTGATGAGCTGCGCGCAACATTGCTTGCGATGCTTGGCAGTCCCCATCTGTGCAGCCGGGCGTTCATCACCGAGCAGTACGACCGCTACGTGCGGGGCAACACGGTGCTGGCCGAGGATGCCGACGGCGGCGTGCTGCGCGTCGACGAAACCACCGGCCGCGGCATCGCCGTCGCCACCGACGCGTCGGGGCGCTACACCCAGCTGGATCCGTACACCGGCGCCCAGCTCGCGCTCGCCGAGGCGTACCGCAACGTCGCGGTTACCGGCGCCACCCCGGTCGCGGTGACCAACTGCCTCAACTTCGGTTCACCGGAGGACCCCGGTGTAATGTGGCAGTTCTCGCAGGCCGTTCGCGGTCTCGCCGACGGCTCTGCGGCGCTTGGCATTCCGGTCACCGGCGGCAACGTCAGCTTCTACAACCAGACCGGGACCACGCCGATCCTGCCGACTCCGGTTGTCGGCGTGCTCGGCGTGATCGACGACGTGAAACGGCGGATCCCGACCGGACTGGGCATCGAACCGGGCGAGACACTGATCCTGCTCGGCGAGACCCGCGATGAGTTCGACGGCTCGATCTGGGCCCAGGTCATCGCCGACCATCTGGGCGGGCTCCCACCCACGGTCGACCTGGCCCGGGAGAAGCTGCTGGCCGAGGTCCTGTCCGCCGCGTCCCGCGACGGACTGGTCTCGGCCGCGCACGACCTGTCCGAGGGCGGCCTGATCCAGGCGGTCGTCGAGGCGGCGCTCACGGGTGAAACCGGTTGCCGCGTCCTGATTCCCGAGGGTTTTGAATCAGGCACAGGTCCCTTCACGTTTCTTTTCTCCGAGTCCGCCGGGCGGGTGCTCGTCGCGGTGCCCCGCACCGAGGAGAGCAGGTTCCGGTCCATGTGTGAGGCCCGCGGCCTGCCCGCGACCCGCATCGGCGTGGTCGATCAGGGCAGCGACGCCGTCGAAGTCCAGGGCTTGTTCACGGTTTCCCTGGAGGACCTGCGAAGCACGTCGGAGGGCGTGCTTCCCGGGTTGTTCGGGTGACTGCACCGACCCGCGAACGGCACCCAATATTGGTCTGGGCCTGGAGCCTGGTACACCTCGACTTCGTCGGGATTGCGTTCGGCGCGCTGTTCTTCTGCCTGTCGCTGACACCGTCATTGCTGCCGAGGGACTGGCTATTCCAAGGACTGATCGGCGGACTCAACGCCGCAATCGGCTACGGCATCGGGTCTTTCGCCGGAAAGATGGTGCGCCGCTTCGTGTTACGCCGCCGCACGTGGTGGCCGCCGTCCAAGCGGGTGCAGTCCGGCATGAAGACCGTCACCGTCGCGGGGTCGGCCACGGCGAGCGTGCTGATGCTGATCCCGGCGGCCGCCTGGCAGCGTCAAGTGTCGGCGCTGATGGGCTTGGAAGGCCCGTCGAG
>DATBCR010000079.1:0-3383 GCA_036270375.1 Pseudonocardiaceae bacterium
TCCAGGTCCACCGCCTCGGTATGGTGCTCGGTCAGCCGCACGTGGCTGGGTGCCCGATCGCGCACCACACCGTAGAACCAGGACAGGTACTCGCCGAGCAGCCTGCGCGGCAGGAAGTCGGTCGGGCGGACCGGCCGGCCCTCGGCGCCGACAGTGTAGCCGTCCTCGGCGATCCGCAGGCCGCGTTCTGTCGCCCACTGGTACAGACTTGGACCGGGCGTGTCCACCGCTGTGCCGACCGTGTGCGCGTCCGGGAACAGCGACACGGCCGCCGCGGTCGTGTTCAGCAGCAGGTAGTCCGGCTGGCCGGTGTCGTGCACCCCGGCACCGGAACAGATCGGGTCGATGATCTCCACCCGCACCTCGCCGACCGCCGGGCCGGCGAGCTTGGCCAGCGTGACGATCCGTTCGAGCACGCCGAGCCCGCGCGAGCCGAGCCCGATGACGGCGACCCGCATGGCTGCCTCCTGCCCGTGCGGCTGGATCGACGGTCCGGCCGGATCAGTCGTCGATTCTGATGCGGACCCTGCGGTTCTGCCGGCCCTTGTTCTCCACCTTGTGGATCCGCACCCGGCCGATCTGCTTGGTGGACGCCACATGCGTACCGCCGTCGGCCTGCACGTCGAGGCCGACGATGTCGACGATCCGCATCTCAGGCAGGTCCGGCGGCACCACGTCCTTGGTGCGGATCAGGTCCGGGATGGCCAGCGCGTCGGCCCGGGGCAGCACGCGCACGTCGATCCGGCGGTCGGCCTCGATCTCGGCGTTCACCGCATCTTCCAGGGACTGTTTGAAGCCGTCCGGCAGGTTCGGCAGGTTGAAGTCCATCCTGGCCTCACCCGGCTCCATGTTGCCGCCGGTCACCAGCGCGCCGAAGTCGCGGAACACGGTGCCGCACAACACATGCAGGCCGGAGTGCGTACGCATCAGGCTGGTCCGCCGCTGGTCGTCCAGCGCACCGCGCACCGATGTCCCGACCGGCGGCACCGGATCCCCTGGCGCCGGCAGCAGGTAGAGGTCATCGCCCTTCCTGGTGCCCACGATCGTGGTTTGCACGCCCTGCCAGAGCAGGACGCCGTGGTCCGGCGGCTGGCCACCACCACCCGGATAGAACGCCGACCGGTCGAGCACGACCCCCGCTTCGGGGTCGGCCTGGTCCGACCACACCACGGTGCAGTCCCATTCCCGGAGGGTCACGTCGGCCCAGTCGAGCCGGTACGTGTGGCCATGCTGTTCGAAACCCATTACCCCACCGCACTTTCCGTCGCGAGATCCGCGGGCGTGATCCGCGCGGCCAGCCGGCGCAGTCCGTCCTCCGCCGCGCGTGCGGCAACACTACTGGTACCCGCGGACGCGATCACGTAGCCGAGCCGGTCCTGGAACGAATGCCGAGGCACAACCACCTGTCCGGGTACGCCGGTGATGCCGACCTCGACCACACCCGGCACCGCGCGCGCGGCCGACTCGCCGTCGACCCCCGCCAGCCGGCCGGCCGACGACGCGACCAGGAACCGGATGGACGCCGAGCCCGACCGCGTCGACCGGATCGGGCGGTGGATGCCGGCCGCCTTCGCCGTCAGCGACTCGATCAGGTCGATCCCGCTGGCGAGGACCACCAGTCGCGGGATCATGCCGCCGGCCAGCCGGGGGTTGACCTCGATGACGCGCGGACCGGCCGTGGTCCGGCGGATCTCGACGTGCGCGGCGCCCCAGCCGAGGCCGAGCGCACGCAGCGCCGCCAACGCGGTCGCCCCGAGGTCTGCGGACGGCGCGGCCGCCGGGAAGTCGTGACCGGTCTCCACGAAGTACGGCAGCGCGCCGAGATGCTTCGCCGTCACGCCGATCACCCGGTCGTCGAACGTCTCGACGGAGAACTCCGGACCACGCAGGTACTCCTCGACGAGCACCGCCCGCTGCGGCGGCAGGGCGAGATCGGCTACGTTGAGCACCGCCGCCGCTGCCGCCCGGACGGCGGCCACCGACTCGCACAGCCGGATGCCGATCGAGCCCGACCCGGCCACCGGCTTGACCACGACCGGCAACCCGATCCCGGCGGCCGCCGGCACCGCGTCCGCCGGCGTGGTCGCGATCTGGAACGCCGGTCCCGGCAGGCCGGCCGCGCGCAGTCGGCGCCGCTGCGACTCCTTGTCCCGGCACGCACGCACCGCGGCCGGGTCCGGATGCGGCAGCCCGTGCCGCGCGGCCAGTTCGGCCGCCATCGCGATGAAGTACTCTGAACTGCTTGTGACGCCCGCGATCCGACCGGGCAGGCCGGCGCAGGTCGCCCACAGCGCGTCGCCGTCCTCGGTGTCGACCGTCCGGGTCTCGACACCGTCGGTCGCCAGGTAGCCGTAGCGGCCGGGATCACGGGCGAGTACGACCGGCCGCATGCCAAGGCGCCGGGCGGCGGCACAGAACAGCCGCCCCGTCCCGGTCGTGTTGCTTTCCAGCAGCACCAACCACTCCCCGGTCATCCCCCGACCCCGCAGTGCCGGCGGACCGCGTCCGCGAGTGCCACGTCCGCGTCGGCGAGCGCACGGCGCCGATCGCGCAGCCGGCCGGCGTGTTCGAGCCAGCGTGCGGCGGCGACGGTGAACGGTTCGTCGAACGCGCCGGGGCCGCCGCCGTATGCCTGTGCCCGCACGACTGTTGGGATGTCCGGTGTCTCGCCGACGCCGTCGAGTCGGGTCGTACCTGCGTCGACGGCCGCTCGTACCGCCGTGCCGACGACCCGGTGCGCGGTGCGGAACGGCATGCCGTCGCGCATCAGCCGGTTCGCGAGGAACGTCGCCGTCGTGAAGCCGTCGGTGGCGCGGGTGAGCATTCGCACCGGCTCCGGCCGTGCGCCGCTGATGAGAACCTGGCTCAGCAGCACGGCATCCGTCACCGCGGCCAGCCCGTGCCACACGCTCGCGACCGCCTCGGTGCCCACCTCGATCGAGTTGGTGAACGACGTGGTGGCCATGGTGCTGGCGGCCGCGGCCAGCGCGCCGAGGGCCTGGCCCGGTTTCGCCCGCACGTGTTCGAGCAGGAACGCGTTGCGCTTCTGCGGCATCGCCGAACTGCCGCCGACCAGCCGGTCCGGGAAACCGACGAAACCGAACTCGACAGTGCTCCACAGTTGCAGGTCGGCGGCCAGCCGGCTGAGGGTCACGGCGAGGCCGGTCGCGGTGGCCAGCAGCCGCAGCGCCACGTCCCGACTGGCCACCGCGTCCAGCGCATGTGTTGTGGGGGCCGCAAAGCCGAGCAACGCGGCAGTGCGCCGCGTGTCGATCGGCAGGTCGGTGCCGGCCACCGCGCCCGCGCCGAGCGGGCACGTGTCCAGCCCCTGCGACGCCGAGTCCAGCGCGGCGATCTCCCGCTGCACCGCAAGCGCGACACCG
>DATBCR010000080.1:0-2031 GCA_036270375.1 Pseudonocardiaceae bacterium
GCCGAGTACTCGGTCGCGATGTCGTCGCCGACGAACTCGGCCATGTTCGTGAAACCCATGACCCGCCGGTAGAACTCGACCCAGGTGTCCATCTGGCCGAGTTCGACGTTGCCCACGCAGTGGTCGACGGCCTGGAACAGCCGCTTCGGCTTGCCGTCCACCAGCGGGTGCTCACCGGCGCGGGCCTCGTAGCCCGGCAGGTACGGACCGGTGTAGCGGCTGCGGTCGACCAGCGTGTGCCGGGTCTCGCCGTACGTGGCGATGGCGGCCAGCCGGACCGTGCCGTGCTCGTCGGACATGTCGTACGGCTCGTGCAGCACGGTCGCGCCCTGGGTTCTGGCGTGCTCGATGCACCGGTCCACGTCGGTGACCTCGATGGCCAGGTCGACGACGCCGTCGCCGTGCCGCCGGTGGTGGTCGGCAAGGGGACTGTCCGGCGCGACACCGCCGTTGATCACGAACCGGGCCGAACCGGATGCCAGCACGAACGACTTGTGGTCGCGTTGTCCCGTCTCCGGCCCCGAGTAGGCCACCAGCCGCATGCCGAGCGCGTGCTGGTAGTACCAGGCGGTCTGGGTGGCGTTGCCGACCACGAACACCACGGCGTCCATGGCCCGGACCGGAAACGGGTCCGCAGTCTCGTCGTACTCGACAAGGCCCACGAGTTGGCGTAGCTGATCGAAGCTCACCTCGTCGATTCCGCTGCTCAGTGTCTCGGTCACGGAATCCTCCTCGGGGTTGCACGCCGTATGTGGCCAGGATGGGGCTGCCGTGCAGAATGAGCAAGGGACGAGCAAATCACTGTACAAGCTGCGCAGTCAACCAAGAGAATTCACTCGTCCATCGGACAGCTTGCGCAGGAGGACGCGATGACCGAACCGGAATCCACCGACCCACTGGACGAACTGGACGCGCGCCTGCTGCTCCTGCTCACCGACGAACCCCGGCTCGGCGTGCTGGAGTGCTCGCGCCGGCTCGGCGTGGCCCGCGGCACCGTGCAGGCGAGGCTGGACAAACTCGTCGGGCGTGGCGTGCTCGGCGGTTTCCCGCCCGCGCTGGACCTGGCCGCGATGGGCTACGGGCTGACCGCGTTCGCCACGGTCGAGATCGCGCAGGGCTTCCGGTCCGAGGTGGCCGAACGACTGGCCGCGATTCCCGAGGTGTGCGAGGTGCACGCCACCACCGGCCAGGGCGACCTGTTGGTGCGGATGGTGGCCCGGTCCAATGCGGACCTGCAGCGGGTGATCGACGACGTGGTCGATGTCGCGGGCGTGCACCGCCTTGCGTCGTCCATCGCACTGTCCACACCGATCCCGATGCGCGTGCGGCCGCTACTGGAACGGCTGCTGGAACGACCGGCTTGATCCGGGCATGGTGCCAGGCCCGGATCAAGCCGGAAACGTTTGTGAAATACCGACGAGGGAAACGTCAGTCGTGGTAGGGCACGGCCTTGATCAGCGTGACCTTCATGGTGTTGCCGTTGGGCAGCGTGTAATGCCGGTTCTCGCCGTCCTTGGCGCCGAGCAGAGCCTGGCCGAGCGGGGAACTCGGCGAGTAGACCTCAAGCGACCCGTGCGCGCCTTCCTCGCGGGTGGCCAGGAGGAATTCCTCTGTCTCGTTGTCGCCGTCGTACCGGACGGTCAGCACCATGCCCGGGGCGGCCACCCCGTTCGTGGTCGGTGCCTCGCCGACCTTCGCCGCCCGCAACAACTCCTGAAGCTGGCGGATCCGGGCCTCCTGCTTGCCCTGTTCCTCGCGGGCGGCCATGTAACCGCCGTTCTCCTTCAGGTCACCTTCCTCGCGGCGGGCATTGATTTCCGCCGCCATGACCGGGCGATTGGCGATCAGCTCGTCGAGTTCCTGCTTGAGCCGGTCGTAGGCCTCCTGGGTCAGCCAGGTCACCTGGGTGTCGCTCACGGTCATCAACTCCTCGACTGGATCCAGGCCCGAGTCTTACGGGCTGGCTGTTCCGAACCGTGGGCCCGGAACGGCAAAAACACGGCCCCGCAGGAGCCGTGCCGCTTGCCGAGG
>DATBCR010000081.1:0-10261 GCA_036270375.1 Pseudonocardiaceae bacterium
ACGCTCACGGATTCCGCGCTCGGCGCCGCGCTCGGCACACTGGCCGTGTTGATCACCAGCGAGGTGCTGACGACGCTCGACGCGGCGGCGATCGTCAAGCCATACCTGTTGACGAACTACTGGCTGTCGTGGATCGACTTCTTCCGTGAACCCATCTTCTGGCACAACATCCAGAAGGGTCTGCTCGTGCAGGCGGCCTACCTCGCGGTGTTTCTCGGTGCGGCATGGGCGAATCTCTCCAGCAAGGACATCACGAGCTAGGGCAGCTCGGCGTGCTGAGCGCTGGGCCATCAAGTGCCGCGAGCACGATCCGGTCGACGAGCGGATCGGCCGGTAACTGGCTGTGCGAGAGCTGGACGCCGGGGCAGATCTGTTGCAGCGGCACGTTTACCGCGCCGGTCAGACGGGCGGACTCGGGTGGGACCACGGTCTGGTCGTTCTCGGTCCACAGCGACAGCCACCGGATGCCAGCCGGTAGCGGTTGGGTGTCGACGCTGCGGAGCAGGGCGCTGTTCGGGACCAGTTGTTGGCAGGCCAGCGGGCACGCGCCGGGAACGAGAGCGGTACCGGCGGCGGCGACCTCGGTGCCGTGCAGCGGAGCGCCGAGGGTGACCACGCGGCGGGCCCTGTGCTCCCCCGCGTCGCGCGCCACCCACAGGCGGGTCACGAGTCCACCGGCCGAATAACCGATCACGTCGACGGACGGGGCGCCGCCGCCCAGAGCGTTGTTCACGGCCGTGTCCAGGACGTCGACCTGGGCCAGCAGGTCACCGGTGCCGTCGCCGGGCAGCGACACGATGTCGGTTGTGCGGCCTGCTGATCGCAGTCGGGCGGCCAGGGTGCTGAGCGAACCGGTGCTGCCGCCGTAGCCGGGCACCAGGATCACCGGGCCGGGTTGGCTTTGCGACGGCAGGCCCGTTCGCGCCGACGACGTGCCAGTTGTGAACCGTGCCACGATCACGCCGACCACGGCCAACACGAGCGCCGCGATGACCGCCAGGAAGACCCGCCGCCGGGGACTCAGAACCGGCCGCCGCGCACTGCCACCAGCAAAGCTCGTACATCGCCCATCAACACCAGGCCAGGTGCCTTGCTGTCACGCAGGTGCCCAAGCGTGTGCGCGACCTCGACGCAGTTCGACTGACCGCCCGAAGCGCGAGACTTCTTGAACCGCAAGGGCTCCATCATCAACTCCCCAACGTGTACTGCTCGATCAATGCGTCGATCTTATCCCGTGTTGCCTGCTCTGACAGGGCGATGCGGGCCAGCTTCGCGCGTGCTGCGGTGTAGGGGACAGTCTCCTTGTCGAACAGGAACGTCGAGGAACCCAGGTGCTCCAGGACCACGACTGAGCCGGCGTGCTCGAAGTTCATCAGGTACCAACTGCCGACGCTGAACGACGTGGGCGCCTCGACAAGTCGGATGCAGATCCCCTGCCGGCGGGACAATTTGCGCACATGCTGTAGCTGCTCAACGAATCCGAGCTGATCACAGACATAGCTGGTGAGTGCGGCCGGGCCGATGAATGCGTGGTAGTCGACATCCCGTCGGTCCAGCAACTGCTGTCGTTGCCGTCGAGCACGGAGTCGTGGTTCAACGTCCTGCTCGGGAACACCCCAGTCATGCATAATCGCCTCGGCGTAGGCCGGTGTCTGGAGCAAACCCGGCAGCAGGCAGGGGCTCCAGTCGATCATCCGGAAGGCTTCCGCTTCATAGGAAGCCAGCGCGCCGAGGTCGCTGGTCACGCCGGGTGGTGGGCGGTCCCACCAGCCGAGGGCGGTTGGTTCCTTGGCTCGTGCGATCAGCTCGTCTCGTCGGTCGGTGGGCAGGCGGTAGACGACGGCCAGGCCCATCACCGCCTCCGGTGAGATGTGCCGCTGTCCGCGCTCCAGGCGGCTCAGTGTGGAGGGGTTCCACTGGATGGCCTTGCATACGTAAGTGAGGCTTTTGCCCGCCTGTTCTCTGATCGCTCGAAGCTCGGCACCAAGGGCTCGGTCCTTGGGCGTGCCCGGCCTGTGCTTACCACTCATTCGAGCACTCCTTGCTGGTTGTCAATGTGGCCAACGACTTACCGTACGAGCATGAAATCATCCGAAGCACGGGTAGGTATCGTCCCCTACATCACGGCATGGAGCGCTGAAGAAACACTCCCCACTCGGGTGATCGGAGACAGCCGATCGGGTATCGCGTTCGCCGACGAGATGGTGATCGACAGGGACGACCACGACGTGCTGTGGAGCCGTATGACGTCCTGTCCGGGTGCGGGCCGGCCCGAGTTCAAGCGGGTGCACTCGCTCCGGCAGCGGCGGGCGATGCGCAGGCTGCTGTGCCAAATCTGCGCCAAGCCTGCCGATCGCAGCGACCTCGGTGTGCTGTGGCTGCTCAAGGATCACCGCGAGGACTGGGAGGACTGGCCGGAGGGGATGGCCAACACGTACCCGCCGGTGTGCTTGGCGTGCGCCCGGCTGTCGGTTCGGCTGTGTCCGACGTTGCGCAGGGGGCACGTCGCCGTGCGGGCGCACCGGTTCCCGTACACCGGGGTGTACGGCCTGCTTCACCAGCCCGGCTATCCGGACCCGATCCCGGTCAACGCGGCTACTGTCGGCTACCGAGATCCGGCGATCGCGTGGACGCTCGCGGTGCAGCTCGTCCGGTCGCTGCACGACTGCACGATCGTCGACCTCGACTAGCCCATGGCCACCATGAGCGGGTTGAACAGGCGGTCACGGTCGCCGGGGAGGTCGTCGCCGTGGATCATCACGGTTGTGCTGCTGCCGGGGCGGAGGCCGTGCTCGGCGGCCCATGCGAGTTGGTCCGGCCTGCTGCGCACCAGGTCCAGCCGGACCGGGCCGGTTGTCGACGCGGCCAGGTCGGACAGCAGCGCCCGCGCAGTGTCCTTGTCGTCGGCGACGACCGGGCCGAGGACGGTGTTGTCGGTGTTGCGCCAGGCGGCGCCGAAACCGATCAAGCCGTTGGGTCCCTCCATGACGCGGAAACCGTCCGTGAACTCAGGCAGGTGGCGCAGCAGGTCGGGTCGAGGTGCGCCGAACACCTTGGCGTCCAACGCAAGGATGGCCGGCAGGTCGGCGTCGGTGACCGGGCGGGATCTCATGCGGGGCTCGGTGCCGGTGAAGTCGCCGGTGTACTGGGTGCACTCGTCGATCGCGCGGAAGCCGACCTTCTCGTACAGCGGGCGGCCGTAGCTGGTCGCGGTGAGCCAGATGGTGGCCACGCCGGCGTTGGCGATCACGTGCCGCATCAGGCGGGTGCCGAGGCCCTGCCGGCCGTGCGACTCGGCGACCAGCATCATGCCGACCGCGGCGAGTTCGCGGCCGTAGCGCGTGCACACCACGACGCCGGCGAGCCCTCCGCCGGCCGGGTCGTCGATGCCGTAGACGTCGCCGGCCCGGAACAGCAGGCGCCACTTGTGGTCCTCTGGCGGCCAGTCGCGGTCCTCGGCCAGGGCGATGCAGTGCGACAGGTCCGAGATGTCCAGGATTCGAATGGTCACGGCTCCCCCTCGGCTCACGCAGTGCGAGTGATCACCTGCCCAATGTAATTGTTAGGGCTTGACCGCGGCCCGCGAATCGGTACGGTCTCGAACGTGCGCACATGCGACAGTCCTGGCGAGCCGGAATGACGAGCCGTGCGCGCTCCCTCATCCACCAGTATCGCAACAAGGGGACCCGATCGGCCGCGCTGGCCGACGTGTCCGCCACCATCGCGGCCCGCGACATCGACCTGGTGGACGCGCTGCTGACCCGGCTGGAACGGCTGGAAGCGGCCACCGAGGACCCGGACACACTGGCGGAATTGTACGGTCTGGACCACTTGGCGACCCGCCTACGCCGCAACGCGGAGAACCTGCGGGTGCTGTCCGGCCACTTTGTCGGTACCTCGACCGACGAGACGGCGCCGCTGCTGGACGTGATCCGGGCGGCGCTGTCGTCGATCGAGGAGTACCAGCGGGTGTCGATCGGGCGCGTCGCAACGCTCGGTGTGGTGGCGTCGGCCGCCGACGATGTCGGGCGGTTGCTGGCGGAACTGTTGGACGACGCCACTGTTCGGACATCGGACACGGTTGTGGTGAGCGCGCATCTCACCGAGCGCGGCTCGGTGCTCGTGCGGCTCGAAGACCCGGGAACCGGGCTGACGGACGGTGAACTGACGTCGGTGAACGGCTGGTTGACCTCGGAACCGGTGCTGGACGGCCCTTCGGCGGCACGGCCCGGTTTGGCCGTTGTGCGGCTGTTGGCCGCACGGCACGGGATCCAGGTGTGGCTCGGCGGGCGGGCGCCGGACGGCACCGTGGTGTCCGCGCTGCTGCCGCCGGATCTGTTGCGCGAAGCGGCCCTGAAGTCGTTTGCACGGACGCCGTCTGAATCGGTGCCGGCTACGACGGCCAGCGGTTTGCCCCGGCGGATTCCTCGGCGGCACGCCAAGCCGGAGCCGGCGGGTGGTGAGCAGTTCATCGCGGATCTGGCTGAGTTTGCCGAGGGTGAGCGGGAAGCCGTGGCGGAGCGGGAGGGCGTCGGCGGTGACGAGTGAGGCCGGCCCGACCAGCCCGCAGGAGTTCACGTGGCTGCTCAACGGTTTCGTGCGGCGGGTGCCCGGGGTGAGCCACGCGCTTGTGCTGTCGGCGGACGGGTTTCCGCTCGTCGCGTCGGACACGGTGACGCGCGACAAGGCGGAACAGTTGGCGGCGATCGCGAGCGGGTTGTTGAGTCTGGCCGGGAATGCCGCCGCGTTGTTCGACAAGGGCGGTTGCGAGCAGATCGTGATGCGGTTGGCCAAGGGTTACCTGTTGTTCATGGCGATCGGCCGCAGCGCCGGGCTGTGCGTCTTGACGTCGGCTGGATGTGACATGAAAGTGGCCGGGTACGAGATGACACAGTTCGTGGCCACGGCGGGGCACACGCTCACGCCACAGGTGCGCGCGGACCTGCGGCGTGTCGTAACGACGCGCTGAGGACGGAGGGAGTGATCACGTTGGCTGACAACACATCGCGCGGCAGGCGGGTCCGTCCCTATGCGATCACCGGTGGCCGTACCAGACCGGACCACCCCCTACCAATGGACACGCTGGTCTCCGTCCCGACGTATGATCCGGCGTTCAGCGCGACACTGCTGCCCGAATCGCAGGCGTTGTACGAGCGGGCGCGGGAGTCGGTGTCCATCGCGGATCTGGCCGCCGGCCTGACTATTCGGCCGGCCACGATCCTGGTGTTGCTCGGTGACCTGGTCACGGCTGATCGGGTTGCCGTCCGTCCGGCCGGTGATGCCGAGCCGTACGACCGGGACATGCTGGGGCGGATTCTGGACGGGCTCAAGGAACTGCCGGCGTAAGTCGTCAGTGTCCGGTGTGGCGCGGCCGGGAACCGGTCCGGCCACGCCACACCAGCTGGGGCTGCCGCGAGATTTCGCGTAGTCGACCAGCTTCTCCCTGTAGGGAAGTAAGAGCGCTCTCACGACGCAGGATGGCGCTGTCGATGGACAGGTGTCAAGGCCCCTGAGCCGCGCCCGACCTGCTGGAACATCGATTACGGTTCGGTTGTGAAACCGTTTCAGACCTGTTCGCCCCGGTTCCGCAACTCGTTGCGGAACGGTAAAAAATCGATGCAGATCGGCGCCACGCACCGACACTCGTCCCGAATGGCGGACACTGCGGTAGCCGGGCATCTACGCTCCGGGGTAAGCGCTCTCAACAGGGAAGGTGCACGGATGAACAGGGCCTCGGCGGGCCGTGGCAGGCCAACTCTGGACAGCGTCGCGGCGCGGGCCGGAGTATCCCGGGCAACCGCTTCCCGCGTGGTGAACGGGATGACGGTCACCCCGACGAGCGCCGAGTCGGTGCGCAGGGCGGTCGAGGAACTCGGCTACGTGCCCAACCACGCGGCGCGCACCCTCGTCACGCAGCGGACCGACCTGCTCGCGCTGGTCCTCCCGGAGGCGACGACCCGCGTGTTCTCCGACGACCAGTTCTTCCCCGGCGTGATCCACGGCGTCAGCCAGCAGTTGGAGGCAGCCGACAAGCAGCTCGTGCTGATGCTGGCCGGTTCGCCGGCCAGCCACGACCGGATCGAACGGTCCATCGCGGCACACCACGTGGACGGCGTGATGCTGGCGTCCCTGCACGGCGCCGACCCGCTGCCGGCCGCGCTGACCCGGATCGGGATCCCGGTGGTGTGCAACGAACGTTCGCTCGGGCCGACGTCACCGCCGTACGTCGGGGTGGACAACGTCGGCGGCGCGGCGACGGCGGTCCGGCACCTGTTGGACACCGGGCGCACCAGGATCGCGACGATAGCCGGGCCACAGGACATGATCGGCGGAATCGACCGGCTGACCGGTTATCGCGATGCGTTGCGTGATTCGGCGCGCCGGTCGATCATCGCGGTCGGGGATTTCACGCTGGATTCCGGCGCCGTCGCGATGCGTCAACTACTGGCCGACGATCCCGCGCTGGACGCGGTTTTCGTGGCGTCGGACCTGATGGCCGACGGTGCGCTGCAAGCATTGCGCCAAGCCGGCCGCCGGGTACCGGATGACATCGCGGTGATCGGGTTCGACGATATCGCGCTGGCGCAATACACTGATCCGCCGCTGACCACGATCCGTCAGCCAATCATGGAAATCGGCCGACAAATGGCCCGGCAACTCCTCCGGTTGATCGCGGGCGAGGAGATCGAACCCATCATGACCCTGCCCACCGAACTGGTCGTGCGGCGGTCGGCGTGATTGTCCCGTGTGGACAGTCTGGATCTAGATGCCGGTGACCTGGGCGGTTAGGGTGCCGACCTGGGTGGTGACGCCGGGATTGGCCAGGCATTGCAGCGGATCGGGGACGAGGTAGACCCAGACCAGGGTGGCGTTGGCGCCCTGGAACTGGCCGCTGGTCACGGTACCGGTGCCGGTGACCTGTTCGATGCCTTCGGCGATGGCGTCGGTGAAAGACAGGTTGACGGTGGAGGGAGCGCCGTTGTTCCAGGTAATGGTGTACGGGGTGTTGAGGGTGAGGCTGGGCACGGCAAGGCAGGAGGCGCCGGGCAGGGTGATGGAGCCGGTGAAACCGCCGCTGTTGAGGGCCGGGTTGGTGGACACACACGGGGTGAGAGTGTCGGTTTCGGTGTAGGTGACGGTCTGGGCGGTGTTGGTCAGGCCGGGTGAGTACGTGATTGTCGAGGAGCCGAGGCAGGTGGTGGACGAGGCGGCGTGCGCGACAGCGGGGGCAATCAGCAACGCCGTGGTCGCGGTCAGCGCGAGAATGGCGGCCCGCCGGCGGCCCGAATTGTGGAAGGTCATGGGATTTGTCCCTGGTGCTGAGAATGGTCAGTGGGTGAGCAGCAGGCTGTCGATGAGGCCGGTGGTGCCGGTGACGGGGATGCCCAGTAGACAACCGACGACGCTGCCGACATAGCTGATACCGGAGGTGACCTTGGTGGCGGTGTCGCCCGCATCACGTCCGGCCGTGACGCTGCCGGTGTAGACGACGGTTTGGGCGGAGATGACGGGAATGGACCAGTTAATGGTGCTGGTGTCGCCGGTG
Source organism: Pseudonocardiaceae bacterium (assembly GCA_036270375.1). Taxonomy (GTDB): domain Bacteria; phylum Actinomycetota; class Actinomycetes; order Mycobacteriales; family Pseudonocardiaceae; genus DATEPR01. The sequence goes on from DATBCR010000081.1 coordinate 7,547, forward strand.
CCGTCGTTCCAGGTGATGGTTTCGGTGGAGGCTGGGCCCGCGGTGACGGGAATGCAGCCCAGGCTCAGGGATATGATTTCGGCGCCGGCCGCGGTGGGGCCGATGACGCAGGTGCTGTAGTCATTTGCGCCGGTCACGGTGACGGGTTGCGGGGTGAGTGACGGCGGGGTCGAAGGTTCGGCTGAAGTTGCCGAGACATTCGGTGTCGATGCTCACCGCGTTCGCAGTGGCGTACGGGGCCACGACCGCGGCGAGGGCCAGGAACACGGTGGCGGTCAGGCCGGCTATTCGTCTCATCAGTTGCTCCTTGTTTCGAGCGCCTGACGAGTGTTAGGCCGCCGGCAGCCTAGAAGCAAGAGCCCAATGGATGAATGCCGCGTAGGGACTCGGCACGCATTTCGCCCGCGACGCTTGTTCCGCCGCTGAACCGACAATCCACTTAGGACCGTGCGAGTGCCGTGCCCAGCGCGGCCCAGTCCAGTATGCCGTCGGCAAGGTCGCGGATCGCGGCGAGCAAACCGAGTCGGCCGGCCCGAACCTCCGGGTCGTCGGCCATTACCAGCACGCCGTCGAAAAATGCTTTGATTGGCTCGACCAAGGCGATCGCCACGTCTGCGAAACCGGCCAGTGTGTTTGGTGCGGTCGCGGTCACTTTGCCGACTGCGTCCACCAATGCCCGTTCCACCGGCTCGACCAGTTTGTCCTGGTGCGAACCTGCCACCGCGTCAGCCGGCACGATGCGACGCACCCGTTGCAGTGCGGCCACCAAGTCGGCGAAGGCCGTCTGGCCCGCACGCCGGGTGAGTTCGGCCAGGGTTTCGTCGGCTACCGCTGGGGCGTCGGCCAATGGCAGTACGGCCGTCACGAAATGGTGGTCATGGCCGGCGTCGATAAGTTGCTGTTCGTAGCGTCGCACCGCGAATTCTTGCGCGTCCGCCAGTGCGGTGTCCGGTACTTCGACGTCTCGCGAGCGCAGTTGTCCGGCTGCCGCCGCGAGGCCGTGGGTCAGCGTGACGTGCCGCAATGCCGGTACCGCACGGAGAATCGCCACCGCGCCCAACGCGGCCCGCCGCAGGCCGAACGGGTCGGAACTGCCCGTCGGGCTGGCTCCGACCGCGAACAGGCCCGCCAACAGGTCGAGTCGGTCGGCGAGGGCGAGCAGTGCGCCGGGCACGGTGGCCGGCAGCTCGTCGCCCGCCGTTCTCGGCTGTTCCATGTCGTACAGCGCGGCCGCCACCTCGGCGGATTCCCCTGCGCGCACAGCGTATTCGCGAGCCATCGTGCCGGCGAGGCTCGTCAGCTCCACCACCATCTGTGAGCCAAGGTCGAACTTGGCCAGAGCGGCCGCCCGTGCCAGGGTGGTGCGTTCGTCATCTGTCAGCGTGACACCGTCGGCCAGTGCCAGTGCGATGCCGGCGATCCGGTCCGCGCGGTCCGCCATCGAACCGAGGCGTTCCTCGAAGGCCAGTTTGTCCAAACCGGACTTCATCGTCTCCGGTGGTGTCCGCAGGTCCGCGCGCCAGAAGAACGCGGCGTCCTCGTAGCGGGCGCTGAGCACGTCCTCGTTACCGGCGCGTACCACGTCCGGGTCGCAGGAACCGTTGGCCACCATGAGGAAGTACGGCATCAGCGCACCGGCGGCGTCCCGCACCGGCAGGTAGCGCTGGTGTTTGCGCATGACCGTCGTCAGGATCTCCGGCGGCAGTTCCAGGTAGCGCTGCGCGAACGAACCGAGAATCGGCGTCGGCCACTCGACCAGGTTGGCGACCTCGTCCAGCAGCGCCGACTCCCGCACCACGTCGACCGTGCCGCCGACGCCGGCCACCAACTGCCGTGCCAGCGCGACGATCTGCGTCCGGCGCTCGTCCGCGTCGACCACGATGCCATGCCCGGCAAGGAATTCCAGGTAGCCGCGGGCGCTCGGCACCTCGACGGTCGGCGCGAGAGCGGTCCGGTGCACCCGGGTGGTCCGGCCGCCGGACAGCGACGACACCGCGATCGGCACCTCGACGTCGTCAAGCAGCGCGAGCAGCCAGCGCACCGGCCGCGTGAACGACAGCGCGGGATCGCTCCACCGCATGTTCTTGTCGGCCCGCAACTCCGCGACGACCTGACCGAGCAACCCCGACAGCACATCCGCCGCGCCACGCCCGGCATCCGTCCGGATCACCGCGACATGCTCGACACCCTGCACGTCCACCCGCACCAGGTCGGTCACGTCGACCCGTTGCCCCGCCGCGAATCCGGTCGCCGCCTTGGTCGGATTGCCGGTGGCGTCGAACGCCGCGCCCGCCCGTGGCCCACGCACGGTCCGCTCGGCGTCCGGTTCACGCGGCGCCACGGACTCCACAATCGTGACGATCCGGCGCGGTGTGGCGTAGGTGCGGACTTCACTGTGGCTCAACCGGGTCGCGGCCAGTTTGTCCACAATGGCCTGTCGCACCCGCTCCGCACCGCGCGTCACCTCGGCCGACGGCAGTTCCTCCGTGCCGATCTCGAACAGGAGCGTGGACACGACGTCGATCTCCGGCGGCGCGGCCGGCATGATCGCGGGCGGTGGCGGCTGGTAGACCCCGAGCGGGTGGCCGAGTTCCGCGCGCCGCTCCCGCCACAACTGCGCCACCTCACGGGAAAGCCCGCGCATCCGGCCGAACGCCCGCGCCCGTTCGGTCGTCGACACTGCTCCGCGCGCGTCGAGAATGTTAAAAGCGTGCG
>DATBCR010000082.1:0-11730 GCA_036270375.1 Pseudonocardiaceae bacterium
GTCTCCTGGGCATTCCTGGACATTCCTGCGGTCTCAATCTCGTGCTTGGCTGCGGGTGTTACGCAGCAAGGCATCCGCGGTGTCCCAGTGGCCGGCGGCGGTGAGCAGCCCGGCCGGTGCCAGCACGTACTGACGGTCGACCACCACCTCGGCGTGTCGCAGCACCGGGCGCAGTACCGGGTCCGCGCGCAACTGGTCCGCCAACGCCGCCAGGCCGTGCGGGTCGGCGTGCCGGAAAACGCCACCGGACAGGACGAGCAGGGCGGCGCCGTGCGGGCCGAGCCGGGCGTCGATCAGGCGCAGGTGTCGGCGGGCGGCCAGTACCGCGGCCAGGCCCGCCAACTGGAGATCCACGGCCCTGTCGGCCGGCTCGGTCGGGACGAAATCGACGTGCTCGCAGCGGTGGCGGACGGGGGCGGCCAGGTCGGCGGCCTCGGTGTCGGTCAGCAGGCGCTCGGCGACCGCCTCGGTCAGGACGCCGCTGGCCGACCAGCGCATGCCGATGTCGCCTTCGACGGTGCGGCGGTCCGGTGGCAGTGCGACCGCGTGCTCCTCGCGTTCGGTGACCGTCGACACGGCCGAATAGACGTCCGTTGTCGCGCCGCCGACGTCGATCACCATGACCGCGCCGTCGGACTCGACCAAGGTGGCCAGCCGGCCGACGCCGGTCAGCACGGCCTCCGGGGTGACCGAGCGGACCAGGCGGCGGACTCGGGGGCCGCGCGACAGTCCCTTGCCGCCGATCACGTGGTCAAGGAACACCTCGCGGATCGCGGCACGGGCCGGGCCGGGCGCGAGTTCGCCGACGTCGGGCAGCACGTTGTCGGCCACCACCACGGTGCGGCGGGTGGCCAGCAGCACACTCAGCGCCTGTTGGCGGACCGCGCTGTTGCCGGCAAGCACGATCGGACAGCCGATCCGGCTGGCCGCCAGCCGGCCCGCGTTGTGCAGCAGGACACGGGTCTCGCCGCCGTCGGTGCCGCCGGCCAGCAGCAGCACGTCCGGGCGGGTGGCGCGCAGCGACCGCAGGCCAGGGCCGTCGAGTTCGCCCGAGGACACGTGCACCACCTTGGCGCCGGCCGACAGCGCGACCCGGTACGCGGCCTCGGCGCTGACCAGGCGCTCCTGCCCGACCACCGCAAGCCGTAAACCCCCGCCCGCGGACGAGCACGCCAGCACATCGGCACCCTCGCCCCGCACCCGACGGGTCACGTCGGCGATACCGATCAACACCTCCGGCGGCGTGGTCGGATGCTGCGCCGTACCCAGCACCTCACCGGCCGACGAGACAAGGGCGGCCTTGGTCCACGTCGAGCCCACGTCAAGGCACAGGAAGCCGGCCTTGCTCACCCGGCCCGCAACGTGGACAACTGGCTGATATCGGCCAGCCGGTCGAAGTCGATGTCGTTGTGCAGCAGGGTGACATCCTCCCGGATGCATACTGCCGCGATCAGGCAGTCGATGGTGCTGCGGATAGTCACACCCGACTTGCGTGCCGCCCGGTAGAGCCCCGCAGCCGCCCGGAAATCACTGATCCAATGCAGATGGAGCACGTCCAGGTCCAGTAGGGTCTCCTCGACCCGATGGACGTGTCCGCTCGGCAGCCCCTGAAGCACCTCGGTGAGCACGATGTCCACCATGGCAATCTCGCTGGCATTCCGAGACAGGTAGCCTTCCAGCACGGTGACCTGCGGGGTCGGTCGGCCTGCCAGGAAATCGATCCATACACTGCTATCGACGGCGATCATTCGTCGACCACCCGGCTCCGCCGCGACTCCATCAGGTCGCCCTCCCACTCCACGGTGCCGCGCAGCGCCCGGATTTTGTTCTGCAGTCGCCAGCTGCGGATCACTCGTTCCAGCGCGACCTCGATGGTCTCCTTCTTGGTATGAGTGCCGAGCGCCACCATGGCATTGGCCATCAATGTGTCGTCGATGTCGACATTCGTGCGCATGAAACCACCTCCCGATGTGTATGACCTGACGCCATCATACACATCGAGGGGCGAGGGTGTGTGTATTTACGCGCCGGACCAGGTGCCCTCGACGACCGGGCTCCGGCCGCGCAGCGGCTCCCACCAGGCGCGGTTGTCGACGTACCACTGGATGGTGTCGCGCATGCCCTTGTCGAACTCGATCAAGGGTGCCCAGCCGAGCTCGCGGCGGATCTTGCTGGAGTCAAGGAGGTAGCGGCGGTCGTGGCCGGGGCGGTCCTCGACCTCCTTCTTCTCCGACTGTGGCAGGCCGAGCTCGTCAAGCACCAGGTCCGCGATCTGCTCGACGCTCGCCTCGACCCCGGTGCCCACGTGGTACGTCTCGCCGACCGTGCCTCGGTCCAGGATGGCCTCGATGGCGCGCACGTGGTCGGACGCGTGGATCCATTCCCGCCGGTTGTGCTTGGACCGGTAGACCGGCAGCGGCCTGCCGTCCAGCGCGTACGTGGTGAACAGCGGCAGCACCTTCTCCGGGAACTGGTGCGAGCCGTAGTTGTTGGCGCAGTTGGTGATCGTGATCGGCAGGTGGTACGTCTCGTGGTACGCGCGCACCGCGTGGTCGGCGCCGGCCTTGCTGGCGTTGTACGGCGTGCGCGGCGCGTACGGGGTCTCCTCGGTGAAGGCGGCCTCGGCGTCCAGCGGCAGGTCGCCGTAGACCTCGCACGTCGACACGTGGTGGAACCGCGCCACGCCGACCTGGCGCGCGGCCTCCAGCAGCACCTGCGTGCCAAGCACGTTGGTGCGGAAGAACAGGCCGGGGTCCAACACGGCGAGGCTGTTGTGCGATTCGGCGGCGAAGTTCACGATCACGTCGACGCCGTGCGTGCGCAGCGTGTCCTCGATCGTCGGCCCGTCGCCGATGTCCGCGTGCACGAAGGTGATCGCGTCGCGGACCTCGGTCAGGTTGGTCTCGGTCCCGGCGTACGTGAGCGCGTCCAGCGCGACCACCGTGTCGTCCGGGTGCTCGGCCACCCAGTACCGCACGAAGTGCGAACCGATGAACCCGGCGGCGCCGGTCACCATGAGCGTCGTCATGGGTCGAACGCTACCGGGCCGAACCGCCGTGACACGACGCGGTGCACGCACATGTGGGAGTTCGACTCGACTGTTGCCGCGCTGACGGCGGCGATTCAGCCCAGATCGCGGTCCAGGTCCGGTTCAAGATAGATCAGCACGGACAGCGGCACCCTCGCCCGGACCCGCGCCTCAGCGTCGTCGATGGCGACCGCCACCTCGCGCAGCGGCAACTCCGGCACCAACGCGATCTTGGCCGCGACGAGCAGTTCGTCCGGGCCGAGGTACTGGGTGCGGATGTGGATGACCCGCGTCACCCGGCCACGCACCAGCTCCTCGGTGATGACGGCCAGCAGGCCCGGGTCGACGCCCTCGCCGATCAGCAGGCTTTTCATCTCCACGATCAGGGTCAGCGCGATCACGCCGAGCAGCGCCCCGATCGCGAGCGTGCCGACGCCGTCCCACACCGGGTCGCCGGTCACCTCGGACAGCCCGACCCCGCACAGCGCGAACACCAGGCCCACCAGCGCACCGGTGTCCTCGGCCAGCACCAGCGGCAGCTCGGGGATCTTCGCGTCCCGGACGAACCGCCACCAGCTCTCGTCGCCCTTGTGCTCCCGCGACTCGGCGACGGCGGTACGGAAGCTGAAGCCCTCCAACACCATCGCGAGCACCAGGATGCCGACCGCGACGAGCGGATCCGCCAGCGGATGCGGGTCGATCACCTTGTGCACGCCCTCGTACACCGCGAACACCGCGCCGAGCGTGAACAGCAGCAGAGCCACCACGAACCCGTAGAGGTACCGCTCCCGGCCGTAGCCGAACGGATGCGACCTAGTGGCCCGCCGGGTGGACGTCCACCGGCCGAGCAGCAGCAGGCCCTGGTTGACCGTGTCGGCAAGCGAGTGCACCGACTCGGCCAGCATCGACGACGACCCGGTGATGAGAAAGCCGACGAACTTGGCCGCCGCGATCCCGGCGTTCGCGGCGAGCGCGGCGACGATCGCCCGCACCCCGCCACCTGCCGACATCCGGTTACACCGCGCCCGCGGTGGCGCGGAACAGTTGGACCCGCCCGCCGCCGGCCGGCCGCGCGAGCACCGGGCCGGCCGCGCAGTCGGCCGCGGACAGCCACGCCGAGTCGCCACGGCCAAGCCGCAGTGTTGCACCGTCCGAATTGGACAGTTCAACGGCGCCGTCGGTGCAGATCAGCACCTGCGGGCCGGCATGCCGAAGCCGCACAACGGAATCAGTGGCCGGGGATGACCATTCCAGCCTGGACAGTTCGAACTCCGGCGCGTCCGTCCGGTACGCCAGCATGTGCGGCGCGACCCGTTCGCCACGCAGCACCGGCAGGTCGCCGTGCCCGAAGTCCACCACCCGCAGCAGTTCCGCCACGTCGACGTGCTTGGGGGTGAGGCCGCCGCGCAGGATGTTGTCCGAGTTGGCCAGGATCTCCACCGCCGTGCCGCGCAGGTAGGCGTGCAGGTTGCCGGCCGCAAGGTACACCGCCTCGCCGGGGCCGAGCACGAGCCGGTTGAGCAGCAGCGCGGCCAGCACGCCGGGATCGCCCGGGTACCGCTCGCCCAGTTCGAGCGCGGTGCGGCACTCCAGGTCGAACTCGCCGCGCTCCTTCACGTGCATGACGCACGCGTCCAGCACCTGCGGCAGCAGCTCGTCCAGCATGGGCGGCGGCAGCGTGATCCACGTGGTGAACAGGGCCCGCAGGCCCGCCTCGTCCGGCTCTGCGGCCAGCAGGGCGGTGTAGCGCGGCAGGTCGGGGGCGTCCAGGCCGCGCAGCAGGTCGAGGGTGCGGGTGGCGTCCCGGAAACCGGCCAGCACGTGGAACTCGGTCAGCGCGCACACCAGTTCCGGTTTGGCGGTCGGGTCCGGGTAGTTCCGGTTGCGCGCCAGCCGGGGCACGCCCGCCTTCTCCTCGATCGCGAACCCGGCCCGCGCCTGCTCGAGCGACGGGTGCGCCTGCATGCTCATCGGCTCGTCCGCGGCAAGCACCTTCATCAGGAACGGCAGCCGGTTCGCCCAGCGGTCCGCGTACGCGGCGCCCAGCTGTCCGACCGGGTCGGTGTCGATGAGGCGCAGCAGCGAGTGCTCGGCACCGTCGGCGTCCAGCACGGTGGACGGGTCGTCCGGGTGTGCCCCCATCCACAGCTCGGCCTCCGGATGCGGAGCAGGCGCCGACCGGCCTTGCAGCTCGGCGATGACCATCCGCGATCCCCACGCGTACGGCCGCACCTTGTTCCGCAGCAAGCGCACCGCGAGTTCCTGCCTCTCTCCCGCATATCGACGAGCTGGATGGACCTGGCGGGCTCAGACGGCCATCGGCGCGTACCGGCCGGGACCGCCGAGCGCGCCGGTGGCAAGTCCAAGGTAGACGGCGGTCATCTCGAACCGCAGCGCGAGCACGGCCGCCCCGACCGCTGGTCCGCCCGCGGTCTCCTCGGCCGGGGCGAGCAGGTCGGCGCCGGGGAGCAGGTCCTGGGTGACGAGCTTCGCGGCGTCGGAGTGCGGGTCGGTCAGGATGGACAGCAGCAGCACCCGCAACAGGCCGGCCGGGTTGTCGTCCGGGTCGGCGAAGATGTCACCGCCGGACGTGGCCCGGATCGCGGCCCTGCGCAGCGCGGGCCGGCCGTCGAGTTGGACGTGGTCCGCAGCGCCCGCGATCACCCCGGCGAACCCGGCCAGCACGTCCACGGCGTGGTCGGCGACCGCGACGGCCACCCGGTCCAGCCCGCACAGCACCGGCGTGCGGTCCGCGATGCGCAGCGCGAGCGCTTTGGCCGGGTTCACGAACGACTCGTAGCTTGCGTTGTCCTTCTCGGCCTCGCGGTCCAGTTCGTCGGCCAGCACGTCGAGATCGGTGCGCAGCAGGCCCAAGGTGTCCAGCAGCGCCAGCCCTGCGGCCAGTGCACGGGGAAACGCGAAACCCGGCGGCACACGCACCCGGGACGGCAGCAGCGCGGCGGTGCCGGCGGCGGCCGCGGCGACCGGACCGTCCTCGGGTGCGGTCAGCAGCACGCGGGCACCGAACCGGCCGGCCCGGTGCACGGACTCGGCCAGCGGCACGTCACCAGGGTCGTCAGTGTGCGCCAGTACGACGTCCAGCGGGCCGACCCAGCCTGGCGCCTCCTCGGCGGTCACCAGCGGGACCGGGCAGCCGGGGCCGAGCAGCGCGGTCAGCAGCCGGTTCACCGCCGGTGCCACACCGGGTCGGCTGACCAGCACCAAAGCCCTCGGGCGGGTGCCGCGCAGGTCGTGGATGTCCGTGGCGGCAACGGCTTCCGCTGTGGCGCGAACCTGGGCGCCGGCGTACGCGGCGGCCCGCAGGCCGCCACCCGACTCACCGTCGGCGGTGGCGAGCCGGGCCGGATCGTCCAGCAGGCTGTCGTCGAGCAGGTGACTCATCGCGACCTCCTCGCCGGCGCTCGTCGGCCGCTCTCGGGAACATGCGGCGCGAATGGTTCGCTCGCAAGCTCGTTCACGCGTCCGCCTCGCCGCCGGTCTCCGTCGCTTCTTCGGGTGGTGAGCCAGCCGGCATGACGGCTTCGTCGAGCAGCAGCACGGGGATGCCGTCCCGGACCGGGAAGGACCGGCCGCACGACGTGCACGTGAGGAAGTCGGCGTCCTTGTCCTCGGCCGTGCCGAGCCGCAGCGGCGCATGGTCGGGCGACGGGCAGGCCAGGATCTCCAGCAACTGCGGGTCCAGCTCGACGGCCACGATTCCTCCTACGCCGTTCAAAAGTGTTCGGGTCCGCACCACCATGGTGGCCCATCTTCACAACTGTCCGGTCACGCCCGCACGATCGCCAGCACGTCGTCCCGCAACTCGGCGACGGCGTCGGCGTCCGCGGCCTCCACGTTGAGCCGGAGCAGCGGTTCGGTGTTGGACGGCCGGAGGTTGAACCAGGAGCCGTTGGGCAGCCGCACGGTCAGGCCGTCCAGCTCGTCGATCTCGGCGCCGTCCCGGCCGGCGAACGCGGCTCGCACGGCGGCGGCCCTGCCGGCCTGGTCGGCGACCGTGGAGTTGATCTCGCCGGACGCCGCGTAGCGGGCGTAGCCGCTGGTCAGCGCGGACAGCGGGCGTGGCTGGCCGCCGAGCGCGGCCAACACGTGCAGTGCGGCCAGCATGCCGGTGTCGGCCCGCCAGAAGTCCCGGAAGTAGTAGTGCGCGGAGTGTTCACCGCCGAAGATCGCGCCCGTCTCGGCCATCTTCTCCTTGATGAAGGAGTGGCCGACCCTGGTGCGCACCGGCTTGCCGCCGTGCTCGCGGACGATCTCCGGCACGGCGTTGCTGGTGATCAGGTTGTAGATCACCGTGCCGCCCGGCTCCTTGGCCAGTTCACGGGTGGCGACGAGTGCGGTGATCGCGCTCGGGCTGACCGGTTCGCCGCGTTCGTCGATCACGAAGCAGCGGTCCGCGTCGCCGTCGAACGCAAGGCCGAGGTCGGCGCCGACCTCGCGGACCTTGGCCTGCAGGTCGACCAGGTTGGCCGGGTCGAGCGGGTTCGCCTCGTGGTTGGGGAAAGTGCCGTCGAGTTCGAAGTACAGCGGCACCACGTCCAGCGGCAGTTCGCGCAACACGCGGGGAACGGTGTGGCCGCCCATGCCGTTGCCGGCGTCCACGACGACCTTCAGCGGGCGGATGGCGGTCAGGTCGACGAGGCCGCGCAGGTAGTCGGCGTAGTCGCCGAGCAGGTCCCGTTCGGTCACCGTGCCGGGCTTCGTGCCGTCGGCGGGTGCCGGTACGCCCGCTTCGACCTCGGCGCGGATCTGGGCCAGCCCGCTGTCCTGGCCGACCGGCGCGGCACCGGCCCGGCAGAGCTTGATCCCGTTGTAGCGGGCCGGGTTGTGGCTCGCGGTGAACATTGCGCCGGGCAGGTTGAGCCGCCCCGCGGCGAAGTAGAGCATGTCGGTGCTGGCCAGGCCGATGGACACGACGTCGAGCCCCTGCGCGGTTACGCCTTCGGCGAACGCGGCGGCCAAGCCCGGCGACGAGTCACGCATGTCGTGGCCGATCACCACGGCGGTGCCGCCGACCAGCCGGGCGAACGCGGCGCCGAAAGCTCGGACCACGTCCGTGTCGAGCTGTTCGCCAACCACACCGCGGATGTCGTACGCCTTGACGATGGCCGACAGGTCGCGCACACCAGCTCCAGATTCGTTCGGGTTACCCGCTCCCGCCAACGGGACGACGTTTCGCGAAGCCTACCGGGACCGCGTGCACCGACGGCGCCGTCATCCAAACCGAGGCAGCGGTCACACCGGGCGGAGGCGGCTCAGTCGTCGACGGGATCGGGCAGCACCCGCAGGTGCCCGCGTCGTCCGGTGGTGAAGCCCTGGTCCGGCGGTTCGACCGGCCGCCGGTCCGCCCGGCCGGCCTCGCGGACCGCCTCGGCGAGTGCCGTCAGGTCGTCGACGGACGGCTCGGGGGGGATGAACTCACCTTCGTGACGGACGACTTCCCAGCCGCGCGGGACGGTCAGCCGCAGCGCGTGCGCCTCGCACAGGTCGTAGCTGTGCGGCTCGGAGTACGTGGCGAGCGGCCCGACCACCGCGGTGGAGTCGGCGTAGGCGTAGGTGAGCGTGGCAACGGCCGGGTTCAGACACCCGGTCCGCGAGCACCGTCTCACGCTCCGCACAGTGGGCGACACTAGCGCGTGGGACCGACCGTCCGGCGCAAGACACACGGGTCGCTGCGTACCCTTCTGCCGAGTAGGTGCGATCGACCTGGGGATTCGATGCTCAGAACAGATTTTCGACCGCTTGTGACGGGATGATGGTCCGGTGATGGTGCGCAGCGCTCAACGTCGACGCCGGCCGCGCCGGGACCGGCACGGCCGGGGCCTGCGCGGCCTGCTGTACCCGTCGGACCTGCCGGCCGCGCGCAGCAGGGCGGAACGGTTCGACGCGCTGGTGTTGGAGGCCCTTGAACCGATCGAGGCGCGCTGGCGGACCGAGCTGACCGACCTGGACGTCGCCGTCGACGACGTGCCGGACCTGCGCCTGAACGCGGACCGCACGGTGGTCTGGGAGGACGGCGTGCTGGAGGACCGGGACGTGCCGCTGGCCCGGCTGGTGCCGGCCGGGGTGGACCGGCGCGGCCAGCCGACCAGGGCGCGGATCGTGGTGTACCGGCGGCCCCTTGAGGTCCGCGCCCGGGACGGCGCGGATCTGGCGGACCTGGTGCACGACGTGTTGGTCGAGCAGGTGGCGGCGTATCTGGGGCTGGATCCGGACGTGGTCGAGGGCGAGGGCTGACCTACCGGCGGCCGGGGATGGCGGTCAGGGCGGCGAACAGCAGGACCGCCGCCTGCACGAGCAGCAGCACGTCCCGCACCGCGCTCGGCACGTAGACCCGCACGTCGGCGGCGGTCGTCGGCACGGACACGGCGACCAGGTGGCCCCACGCCCGCACGATCGGCGCGGGCTGGCCGTCGATGGTGGCCTGCCAGGCGTCCTCGTCCTCGGCGGCCAGCACCAGAAGCCGACCGAGCGCGCCCTCGGATGCCCGGACCGCCACGTCCGGCGGGGCGGCGTCGACCGGTGAGATGCCCTCGGCGCCGAGGGTGGTCGGGGGCGAGCCGCCGGTGACGGCCTGTCTGGCCATGGCGGGTGAGATCAGGGTGGCCGCGCCGCCGGCCGGTTGGAGGCGTTCGACCGGTCGGCCGTCGGATGTCGGGGTGACGCCGGACGCCAGGTCGCCTGCGGCTTGGGTGAATCTGGTGCCGGCGGCTCGGTCCGGCAGGACGACGAACAGGACGCCCGCTGTGGCGGCGGTGGCGATGGCGGTTTTCGTGGTGGCCGGGTCGCCGCTGGTCAGGGCACGGTGCCAGTTCGCGAGCCGTTGGGTGGCGCCGGGTACGGGTGCGATGTCGTCGTCGCCGAACGCGGGTAGACGGCCGCCTGCCATGCGGTCGGGTTGGCCCTCGGCGGCCAGGACGAGGACGGCACGGCCGGTGTCCGCGAGCTCGGCGGTCAAGGCCGGGGCGAGGGTGGGGGAACCGTTGTCGCGCAACGGTCCTGACCGTCCTACCGCGATGTCGCCGACGGCGAGTGCGAGCACGCCTACGGCGCCGAGAGCCGCGAATACGCGCACCACGGAGGTTCTGGTGCGGCGGTCCGTCCGGCAGGCGCCGAGCAGCGCCCACAGCAGGCCGCAGCCGACCACGACCATCGGCGCGCCGGTCCAGTAGCGCTGTGGCGCGATGACGCCGACCGCGACCGCACCGAGCACCGCGACGGCGAGACCGGGCAGCACGGCCCGGTTCGGTCGCACGACGATGCCGGTGGCGACAGCGAGCAGGACGACCAGCCCGACCAGTCCGCTGCCCGGACCGCCCGGGTCGAGCATTGCCAGGTGGGTCGTGTCCGGCGGGTTGGCCGGCAGGCCGCCGGCAACGCCGCTGAGCAGGACCGACGGGTGCGCGAGCACGACGGCCGGCCACGGCACGAGGAGCGCGAGCGGCAGCAGGACGATCGCGAACAGCGCGGCCACCCTGCGCCGGCCGTCCCCGTGGCCACCGGGCACCACGACGAAGCCGACCAGGGCGAACACGACCACCAGCGCGTGCACGAGCGGGGCGAACGCGCCGATCACGGCCAGACCGAGCGCGGCACCGGCCGCCGCGGACAGCCACGACGTGACCGGGCCGCCACGCGAGGACGGGTTCAGGACGGTGACGATGCCGACGAGGACAGGCGGCAGGAGCAGGTGCACGACCACGACGTCCAGCCGCCCCTGCGCGACGGCGGCGGTGGCGGGCGGCAGGAGGGCGTAGCCGGCGGCGGCGAGCGCGCGGACCCAGCGGCGCACCGGCAGCCCGCGGGTGGCGGCGTAGGCGAGGACGGCGGCCAGCGGTGCGTCGCCGAGCAACAGGACGGCCAGCGCGGCGGGTGGGCCGCCGACCGGGAACAGCACCGCGCCCAGCACGCCGAGCACCGCGAGCGTGGCCGGCGCGGGCGCCGCGGTACCACCGGCGACGGAGTGCCATGACGCGAGGTAGTTGGACCAGGTGGCGCCGAGTCCCTGTGCCGGCAGCAGACCACCACCGGCGAGGTGAATGCCGAGCCGGCTTGCGTTGGTGGCCGCGGAAACCGCGACCAGGCCGAGAAACAGCAACACCGGCGGCGCGAGCAGCAGTTGCGCGGCGACCTTGCCGGGCCTTGACTCGACAAGCACCAGGTCCGGGTGCGCGGGCCCGCCGGAGCCATCGCGAGGCACCGGCGACGGGCGCGCCGACGGCTCCGGCCCAGGCACCGGCACGGCAACCGCGACGGCCGGCCGACGCAACCCACCGGCCCGACGGGACCCGCCACGCAGCCGACCGAGCGCACCGGCCGGCAGCGCGTCCGGCCCGACCGGCCGATGCGGCGCCGATTCCCCCGGCGGCACCCAGTCCCCCGGCACCACAGGCAACCGACCAAGCGCACCAGCCGGCAACGCACCCGACCGACCCGACGTGACCTGCCCACCCGACGAACCCGGAGCGGGCGAACCGCCGCGCGAACCACCCGAACGCCCGCCCGCCACGGCATCCGACGCGGCCGAGTCATCCGGAGCAGGCGAACCGCCACGCGAACCACCCGACCACCCACCCGCCGCGACATCCGACGCGGCCGAGTCGCCTGGAGGCGCGGCCGAGCCAGCCCACGACCGAGCATCCGGAGCAGGCGAACCGCCACGCGAACCACCCGACCACCCACCC
>DATBCR010000083.1:0-19398 GCA_036270375.1 Pseudonocardiaceae bacterium
GCGGCGATGCCCAGCATTCCAGCGCGCGCGGCCCGGGGCAGTGTAACCACGGTCGCACCCCCGTTCGTGGCGCCGATAGCAGGAGGGTAGCCGATGAGCTTCAGAACGTGACGGCACGGAATCTCCAACAGTAAATCGCCAGTACATTTGATGCGTTACTGACCTGACCCGGTTGATCGAGATGATCAGCCCAGTACACGAGGGCCGGTCATGGCTTTCGCTCCGGTCAGCAGCTCAAGGGCAGCCCACCCGAACCGTCGAGTTGTACGGGCGGGACACCGGGCGACGGCGGCGCGTTTGGTCACGGTTGACGATGACCCGTCCTGCCGGCTGCCCATTCGGCGAATGTGGTAGCGGGCCGGCCGAGGATCTTTTCCACGTCGTCCGTGGTGATTGTGGGCCGGTTGACGGTTTTGGCGAGGCGGGTCAGGTAGGCGTCGGCGAACTGTTCGGTGAAGCCGCGGCCAACGACGGCCTGCCGTGCGGCCGCGACCGGTACCTCCTTGTAGCGCAGTGGCCGGCCGATCCGGTCGCCGACGATGGTGGCCATCTGCTCGTAGCTCAGCGATTCGGGACCGGTCAGCTCGGGCCGTTGACCGACCAACTTGTCGGTGAGCAAGGCATGGGCGGCGACGTCGGCTATGTCACGCGGATCGATGGGTGCCTCGGTGGCCCGCGGGTACGGGCCGCGGATGACGTCGCCCGCCTGGATCTGGGCCGTCCACAGGCCGAGGACGTTGGTGGCGAAGAAGCTCGGCCGCAGGCTGGTCCACTCCAGCGCACACCGGGTGACGGCGGCGTCGACCTCACGGTTCAGGTCGCCGTTGTAGCGGGACGGCTGCTCGGCGGGATCGTCGTCGGTGTTGTTCGCGGTCAGCGCGACCACTCGCCGCACGCCTTGTTCCCTTGCCACGGCAAGGAGTTCGTCGATAGCTGTGCCGACGGAACGCGGGTTCACGAACAGCCCGGTCACGCCACGCAGCGCCGCCTCGATCGTCTCCGGTCGGGACGGATTGCCCCGCACGACGTCGACGCCGGAGGGCAGATCGGCCGCCTGCGGGTCGCGGGTGACGGCCCGGACCGAGGCGCCCTCGGCGGTGAGACGGTCGATGAGTGGGCGTCCGACGTTGCCGGTCGCCCCGGTGATCAACAGCATGACGTGGCCTTTCCGCTGTGCGGGCACGACTTCCCGGGTACCCTGTCCTCCGTATGCCATACAACATGAGGATCATATCATATGAGTTCCATAGAACCTGGCGACGGTGTCCGGCGGCGACGGCGGTCGACCACGGCGATCAAGGACTCACTGCGGCAACTCAGCAACCAGCTGTCGCTGCTCAACCACCACGTCGGCGCGCGCCTCGGGCTCAAGGACATCGACCTGGACTGTCTCGACCTGATCGACCGCTACGGCCCGATGAGCCCGAGCACCCTCGCCCGCCGCGCCGGCCTGCACCCGGCCACCATGACCGGCATCCTGGACCGGCTGCAGCGCGACGGCTGGATCATCCGCGACCGCGACCCGGACGCGACCGACCGGCGCGCCGTGGCCGTCCGTGCGCTGCGTGACCGAGGCGGCGAGATGTATCGGCTCTACGCCGGCATGAACGGCGCGCTGGACGAGATCTGCGCCGGCTACACCGACGCCGAACTCGAACTGCTCGCCGGCTTCCTGCGCCGCACCACCGACGCCGGACGGGACGCCACGGACGAACTCGCCGGCGATACCTAAACTCGGCACGAGCAAGCGAGGAGGAGCGATGGCGACGAAACCGTCCATGAAACTGACCTCGGCCGTTCTCGACTGTACGGACGCCCGCGCGCTGGCGGCGTTCTACCAGGACCTGCTCGGCTGGCCGGTCCGCGCGAACGAACCGGGCTGGGTCACGCTGCGCCCGCCGGACGGCAGCACGGGCCTCTCGTTCGCGGGTGAACCCGACTACGTCCGCCCGACCTGGCCGTCCACCCCGGCCGAGCAGCAGATGATGGTCCACCTTGACATCGAGGTCGACGACCTCGAAGCGGCCGGCGCGTACGCGGTCGCGGCCGGTGCGGTGCTCGCCGAATTCCAACCGCAGGACGACGTCCGGGTCTACTACGATCCGGCCGGGCATCCGTTCTGCCTGTGGATCCGGACCTGACGCGAGGGGCGCGATGTTACGCAGTCGGGTCACGTCGTCGAGCCTGGTGTCCGTCGGCTACGACCCGGCCGGCCAGGTGCTCGAAGTGGAGTTCAGCAGCGGCAGCGTCTACCAGTACACCGGTGTTCCCGTTGCGGTGTATACGGAATTCCGCGCGGCGTCGAGCCTTGGCAGTTATCTGGCGCGGCGGATCAAGCCGCACTACCCCGTCCACCGGGTCGACTGATCACTCTGTCCACAATGGACTGATGAGCCGGCGGGTAGACCCGGTTGCGGTGGTTGACTTTGCCCGCCAGCATCCGCTGGTCGGCCACGTCCAGCACGACATCGAGACAGTCGCCGTCGTGCGGTGCGACCGCGATGCCGATCGTGACGGTCACCGGGTCCGCGTCCACGCCGAGCCGTAGTTCCGCGCCGCCGGCCGGGGTGGTCACGACGATGCACAGCGTCTCGATCGCGACCCGCAGCCGTTCCGCGATGCCCAGCGCCGCGTCCGCGTTCGCACCGGGCAGCAGCACCACGAACTCGTCGCCGCCCCAGCGGGCCGGCACGTCGCCGGGCCTGATGTGTTCGCGCAGCACGTCCGCGATGCCCAGCAGGACCGCGTCCGCGCCGAGGTGGCCGAAGCGGCTGTTGAGCTGCTTCAGGTTGTCCACGTCGATCATCAGCACCGCGGACGGCCGGTCGGCGCCGGCCAACTGCACCGCGGACGACGCGGTCGGCGCCCAGCCGTGCGCGTTGAGCAGGCCGGTCTTCTGGTCGTACATGATCTGCACCCGCACCCGCGCGAGCAGTTCCAGCAGCAGCGTGCCCGCGATCGCCAGCGGCAGTGCCAGCAGCAACAGCCACGGTGACCACGCCGCGCCGACCGTAATCAGCGCCGCGAGTGCCAGCGCACCAAGGATTTCCGCGTTCTGCGTCCACGTGCCGACCAGGCAGCGCAACGTGGGCCGGGTGTCGCTGGACAGCACCCGGACGGTCGGCAGCAGCACCGACTGGACCAGGTAGTACGCGCCGATACCCGCGACCACCACCAACAACACGCCGAGATGGCCTGAGGCCGCGCTGACGGTCGTCGATGTGAGCCAAGTGTCGCCGAGGACCGCCAGCGTCACCCAGTGCGTGCCGAGCATGGACAGTCCAACGGCGGCGGACGTGAAGCCGTGCTTGGTCAGCGACGTCCTGGCGATGGCGTAGCGCTGCGCCTTCACGACGACCAGCAGCGCGACCATCGGCACGGTCGGCAGCAGCACAGCGGCCGGGAACAGCCACAACGACGTCAACTCGATGTGCTCACTGCCGGCTCGTGCGCCGAACCGCCGTTCCTCGTCCGGTTTCGTCACGTAGTGGTGGATCGTCGCGCCGGCCAGCAAAGCCGCGCCGATCACCCATTGGCCCGCCGTCGACACCGGCTCGAATCGGGCCGAAAGCACAACGCAGACCACGGCGACGAATTCCCAGCCGAGCACCCATGCGATGACCCGCGACGGCATCGTCCATACCGTCCACGCCCCAGGATGGGTGAGCTGGCGGGCCGCGGCCTGGACGTTCGTGACATGCCCGGTGACACTGCTACTGCACCACTCGACGGCGCGATGCCCGACAGGAGGTGATTTCCGTGCGTACGACGCTGTCCCGCGACGGAGACCGTACCTGGTGACGCGGCCTGCCCGGCCCATCATCCATCCACCCCATCATGTCGACCGGCCGTCCAGTGTGCTCGCGGCCGGGATGTCGACGCGTGCGCTGAACGGGTGGTCTCATCCGTTACCGACTGTCGCTTTTGGTTCCGCGGCATACATTCCGACCGCACGCCAACCAATCGCCCGCCAACCGGCCGCGGCCAGCACCAGACCCACCACCCCGGCCAGGGCGACCGCCGCCGCCGGTGACCCGAGCAGCAGCGCGACCGCACCCCCGGCCATGGCCGCAACCCCCTGGCCCACCCGTACACCGGTCCCCACCAGCGCGTTGGCCGACGCGATCACACCGGCCGGTACGCGCTGGCTGAACGCGTCCTTGGCCAGCGGCAGATACGCCTGCCCGACACCGCACAGCACCAGCAGCACACCCGCCACCACCGGACCCGGCCGGGCAAGGAAACCCAGCAGCGGCACGAAAGTCAGCACCGCCAGCGGCCCGACCAGCCGTCGCCGGGTCGCGAGCGCGAGCCGGGCCACCAGAGCCGCACCGACCGCGACACCGACACAGTCGGCGGCAAGCAGTACCCCCACCAGCCACACGGGCTGTCGCATCTGGTGCACCAGCGGCGCCATCACACCGTCCGGCACCATGGTCAACGAGACCAGCAGAGCCAGGCCCGCCAACGTCCGCAACGTCCGATCGGCACGAACGACGCCCCACCCGCGCCGACGCCGAACCTTGGTGGACAAGGCCTGCGGCTCGAGAACCGGCAACGTGAAACGCAGCAACAGGGCGGCCCCTGCGAACGACACGGCATCGCCCGCCAGCGCCCACGTGGTGCCGACATCGGCCACGATCACCGCCGCACCACCGAGACCGGCCAACTGCGCCAGCTCCACCACCACGGTCAGCCGCGCCAGCCCGACCCCGTTCCGCGCCGGCCCCAACAGATCCAGCCCGGCCGCCGCCTGCGCCGCCCGAGCCGGCGCCGCCAACACCGCGACACCGGCCACGGCGACCGCGAGCACCGCGAACGGCATCCGGGGAACGGCCATCACCGCGACAAGAAACGCTTGCGCGCCAGCACATCCGACCATCACGTCGCGCCGGGACCAGCGGTCCGCCAAGCCGCCGAGCGCCAGGCCGCCGACCACCTCCGGCAGTAGGGTCAGCCCGTAGACCACGGCTGTCAGCGCGGCCGAACCGGTCCGTTCGAACACGAGTACCGAGATCGCCACTTTGGCCAGCTGGTCGCCGAGCACGGACACCCCGGTGGCCGTCACCACCGACCGCCATGCCCCGGGTTCCTTCACGACGCCGCCCCACAGCTGATACCCAGCGTGACAGTGCGAACGCATCAGGGTACCAACATCGCACTACGCCGAACAGGCGAAACGGCGGCCGGGGCGGCGTTCGGACAGCGCACCGCCCCGTCGGCACGCCGGTCGACACCACCCCGGCCGCAGCCCCCTGTGTGGGTTATTTGGCGGGCGCCGGTCCCGCGTCGGCGATCCCGCGGACCGTGTCCGTGCCGCCGTTCTTCAGCGCGGCAACGAAAACTCGGTCACCCGTGTGCACACCGGAGATCGCGGCGGTCTGCTTCTTGACCCGGATCTTCGAGTCGCCGCCGACGGCGTACGTGGCCGTGAAACCGTCCTGGCTCTTGACCGTCACCGACGTCGCGCTCACCGCCGTGACCTGGCCGCGCTGCACGTCGACCACCTGGTCACCGGTCTTCGTGTGCACGGTGAACTCGCCGTGCTCGACCCGGCCAACGAGGCCACGCGCCTTGTGTTTGCCATGCGCGGCTGGCGTCCCAGCGGCAGGTGCGCCAGCGGCCGGGCCGGTGGCGGTCGGCGTGGTGGTCGGCATGGCGGACCCACCGCTGCCGGCGGCGAACGCGATGCCACCACCGGCCATCGCGAGCACGGCGGTCGCGGTCACGAGCGTGATCTTCGTTCGCTTCATCATGACTCCAGCCTGCCCGGCACAACTGAACCCCGGCTGAAGCAGCCGGGGTCCAGCGGAAGATCTTCAGCCGCCACGTCTACTTGGGTCCGCCGGTCGGCGTGTAGACGTTGCCGCTGTCGAACGTCGCGGTGGCCAGCACGGCGCCCCCGTCGGACAGCAGCCGCGCGCCGAGCAGCGTGCTCGGGTCGGCCTTGAGTTGCGCGCCCCAACTGCCGTTGCCGTCGGCCAGCCGGAACGACCCGACCCACACGTACTTGCCGTCCCGGCCGAGCAGTTCGCACGACACGGTGCCGGTCTTGGTGGTCGTCGCGACCGACATGTACACCCACGACGGCGAACCCTCGTACGTGAACACCTGGCCGACCTGGCGCTGGTCAGTCGTCCGCAGCTGCGCGAACCGCAGCACCGGGTGGCTCACGCCGCCCGCCGTGACCGACGCCCCCTGCGACGCGATGTCGCCGATCGCCCAGCCGCCGAGCCCGAACAGCACCGCGGCGGCGGCCGCGGCCGCGAACGCCATCGGCCACCGGCGCCTGCGTGGCTGCCGTGCCGGCGGCGCGCTCATGCCCAGCCGGGCCAGCACCCGGTCCTCGAAGCCGACCGGCGGCTCGGCACCCGGGACGAGCGTCAGCATCCGGTCGCCGATCAGGGTCAGCGAGCTGACGTACTCCCGGCACTGCGGGCAGGCGTTGAGGTGTGCCTGCGCTGTCGCCCGCTCGTAGCCGGTCAGCACGTCAAGTGCCAGCTCCGGGGCAAGTTCGCGCATCTTCGCGCAGCTCAGATCACTCATGGTGCGCCCGCTTCACACTCAGTCGGACCCGCAGTTTCTCCATCGCGGTCCGGATCCGGGTCTTCGCCGTGCCCAGCGGAATCCCTTCCAACTCGGCGATCTGCTTGGCCGTCATGCCGTAGATGCCGGCCAGCACCACCGCCCTTGCCTGCTCACGTGGCAGCAGCGCAAGCTCCGCCCGCAGTTCCCGGGAATCCTCGTTCGCCATCGCCCTGCGTTCCGGCGTCTCCCGGATCACGCCGAGCATGTCGGTCAGTTCGGTCGGGTCGACCGGGGTCGGCTTGCGTGCCCGGACCACGTCGATGGCCAGGTTGTGCGCGATCGTGGTCAGCCAGGTGCGTACCGACCCCCGTCGGGAGTCGTACACCTGGGCGTGCCGCCATGCCCGCTCGAAGGTCGACTGCGCCACGTCCTCGGCGAGCCGTTGGTCGCCGAGCACGGCGACCGCGACGCCGAAGACCGTCCGCTGGAACCTGCGGACGAACGCCACCGCGATTTCCGCATCGCCGGTGCCGAGCCCGGCGAGTAGCGTCTCGTCGGGCAGCCCTTCGATGGGAATGCCAATCCTGGCCACGTCACTGGGTACGTCCGTCGGGTCGGAATGGATTGACCTGCGTCGCCGCGGTGGCAAAGCACACACCCCCGTCCATGAATATCGACATTCTGCACCGGAACACGGCAATCCATCTGGCCTAGTTACCCGTAGTGAATATAAGGGACCGAATCCGGCTACCCGACCCCTGCCGGCACCTCCGGCGAGGGTGCGTCCGCTCGGACCGACACCCCTCCAGCAGCGGTATGGAAGGACCCGTTCATGTGGAAACCCGCTACTGACCGATTCGTCATGGTGTCCCGGCAACCGGCCCGTTGGCTGGTCGCACGCGGTGTCGTTCTCGGCGCGGTCGCCGGCGCGCTTGTCATACTCACCGCGGCGTGCGGCAGCGGCGGCTCTGGCTACGGCTCAGCGGCACCGCCGGCCGCACCACCCACAACGGCGGCGGCGGCCGGCCCGACGTCCGCCGCGCCGACCGGGCCGGCCACCCAGGTGACCGCCAGCCTGACCGAGTTCCACATCGGCCTGTCGAAGCAGACCTTCACGGCGGGCACCTACACTTTTGCCGTGTCCAACGACGGCCAGGCAACACACGCACTGGAGATCACCGGACCGGGCCTGTCCAATGCGGAGACGGCGTTCCTGTCACCGGGCCAGAAGGCCACCCTGACGGTCACGTTCGCCGCCGGCAGCTACGATTTCTTCTGCCCGGTCGCCAACCACAAGTCGCTCGGGATGAACATGAACGTGGCGGTGAACGTCGGCTCGGGGTCCGGCGCGGGTTCCGGCGGCGCACCCGTCGCCACGACAGCGGCGGCCGGCGGTGGTGGCGGCAATGGCTACTGAGTCCACCACCCGCGAGATCGCCGTGAGCCGCACCGTCGTGCTGATCCTGCTGCGCGTCGCGGGCGCGGGGCTGCTGGTCGCGATGGCGTGGATCCATCTGTACCTGTGGCTGTACGACGGCTATCGGGACGTGTCACCGATCGGCCAGCTGTTCATGGCCAACGTGGTCGGCGCGGGCCTGCTCGCGATCGCCATCGCCGTGACCCCGAACCGGTTCCTGGTACTGGTGGCCACGCTGTGCGCGTTGTTCACCGCGGGCACACTCGGCGCACTGCTGCTGAGCCTGAGCAACACGAGCCTGTTCGGCTTCCACGAGTCGATCCAGGCGCCACTCGCCGTCACCACGATGGTGGTGGAGGGCGCGGGGGTGCTGGTACTGGGCCTGCTCAGCGTGTATGCCGCCGTGTCCGTGGGTGTGCGCAGGAAGTAACACCCGTCGAGAACCGCATGGCGAAACGCCCCGCTCCTCGGCGGGGCGTTTCGCTGCGACAGGCCACCGCGCGCACGTTCGGTCGGGTTCGAGTGGGGACATGCGATCGGTGTGCCTCATGGATACCGGGCCCGTTTTCCGTGAGGTGAATCGTCACGTATACCGATAAGGGCTGGCTTCGTGGCGTGTTCCTGCAGCTACTGCGCCGCCCTGAGCGCGCTTGATCGGTCGACGCACTAGGTTGGCGGTGTGGGCCAGGGACCGGCGGCACCGTCTGGGCCGCGGTCTGGGCCGCAGTCCGGGCAACAGTCAGGGCAACGGTCCGGGTCGCCGGTCGATGTCGCCGCGCCGCACTGGCTGACGCAGCTGCTCAAACCCACCCCGGCGCCGGTCGACTGGAAACGCGCCACCCGTGCGGCCGCCGCGGTCGCCGGGCCGATCGCCGTGGGTGTCGCCGTCGGGCACATCGCGCTCGGTGCGCTGGTGTCCATCGGCGCGCTGTGCGGCACCGTCACCGCCATCTCCGGGCCGTACCGGGATCGGGCGCGGCGCAGCGGTTTCGCCGTGCTGGCCGGCGGTATCGGCTTCTTCCTCGGCACCCTGGCCGGCGAGCACGGCTGGTGGACCGTCGTGCTGATCGTCGGCGCCGCCGTGGTCAGCGCCGTGATCAGCGCGGCCGGCAACGTCGCGTCGCTGGCTGGGCTGCAACTGTTGGTACAGCTCGTTCTCGGCACCCACGAGTCCACTGTGGTCGGTCCGTTCACCGCGCTGGCCGGGTTCGCGGTCGGCGCGTGCTGGGCGCTGCTGCTGTCGCTGGCCGCGTGGCCGGTCCGGGCCACCGCACCCGAACGGGCACTCGTCGCCGGAGTCTTCGACCGCCTCGCCGATCTCCTACAGGCCGCCGGCACACCGGAAGCACGCGCGGCCCGGCACCGCCTCACCGCCGCCATGAACAGCGCCTACGACGCCCTCCTCACCGCCAGGTCCCGCCTGCAGGGCCGCGACCGGACCTACCGTCGGCTGTTCGTCGTCCTGTCCGAGGCGACCCCGGCCGTGGAAGCCGGCGTCGCCATGGCGTCCGCGCGGCACCGCCCGCCGAAGTCCGTTGTGGACGCCACCGCGCGCGTCGGCCAGGCGGTCCGCGCGGACACCACGGTCGGCGAACTCGACCTGCCGGAGCATGGGTCACCCGCCGTTCTGGCCTTTGTGGACGGACTACGCACCGTCGTGGACGCGTTGTCCGGCAACGAGAACGAGCACCACGCGGCCCGCCCAGCCCGCCGCCCCCGCCAGGTCCGCATCGCCGCCTGGTTCGACGACGTGCTCGCTGGCCCGGCCACCTGGCGGCACGCGCTGCGCCTGGCCACCTGCATGGCGATCGCCGAGGTGCTGACGGTGCTGGTGCCGTTCGAACGGTCCTACTGGCTCGCGCTGACCGTGGCGATCGTGCTCAAACCGGACTTCGGGTCGGTGTTCGCGCGGGCGGTGCAGCGGGGCGGCGGCACGTTCGTCGGGGCGCTGCTCGGTGCCGGCGTGCTCGCGCTCGACCCGAACGGCTGGGTGCTGGTCGTGCTTGCCGCGGCGATGGCCTTCCTGCTGCCGATCGCGCAGGTCCGGCAGTACGGCATGTTCGCGACCGTGCTGACCCCGCTGGTGATCATCCAGCTGGAGATCGGCCACGCCGGCAGCTGGGACCTGCTCGCGGCGCGACTCGTGGACACCGTCGTCGGCTGCGTGATCGTGCTCGTGTTCGGCTATCTGCTGTGGCCGGGCAGCCGCACGCCCCGGATCAGCGGCCGGCTCGCGGACGCGGCCGACGCCGTCGCCCGGTACGCCGATCTGGCTCTGCGCGCCGATCCGCACGGCCGGTCCGCGCTGCGCAGGCGCACCTACCGCCAGCTCTCCGACCTGCGCACCGAGTTCCAGCGGGTGCTGGCCGAACCGTCCGCCGCCGGCAGGCTCGCGGCCGCATGGTATCCGGCGATCATCGGCCTGGAACGGGTGACCGGCTCGGTGACCAGGGTCGCCGTCGAGATCGACCAGGGCGCCGCCGTGCCGCCGCCGAGCGAGGTCGACACCGTCGTCTCGGCACTGCGCGCGATCGCCACGGCGGTCCGCGACGAACGCCAACCGGACGACCCGCCAACGGTTTCCTCGACGCGACTTGCCGGCGTCGTGTCGCACCTCGGCCTCGTCGTGGCCGGCCTGCGCGGCCCCGATCTGGATCGTCCGCGACCGACCCTCCGCCGTCTGCTGCGCCGGGGCCAGGTGTAGCGGCCAGGTATGGCTAGGTACCCAGCGTGAAACTCGTGAACGCCTCGCCGAACGCCACCCCGTGCGCGGCGCCGAACGCGCGGATGTCGATGACGTGCATCCCGCTGGTGCCCTGGCTGGGATCGAACGCGACCCGCCACACGCCGGCCACCCCCGGCCCGCCCACCGCGGTCGGCACCGCGACCAGCTCGTTGTTGTCCAGCCACACCTCGAACCCGGCCACCCCGGCCAGCGTCCACGCGGCGCGCTGGCCGGCCAGACCGTCCATCGTGATCTCGAGCACCACGCGTCCCCTCGGCAGCGGCTGGCCGTTGGGCACCGGCTCGCCGTTCGCGTTGAGCACCCGGGCGGCCAGCACCGCCAGCTCCGCCGGCACCGGCACCACCCCCGCACCGGTCGGGCCGGCCACCGACGCCGGATGCGTGTGCGGCCCCGGTGTCAGCTCGAGGTCGGCCTGCACCAGATCCGCCTCGGCCGGGTACTTCGACGGCACGTCCATGGACACCGAGATCGGCAGGCTCGCGCCCGTCAGCAGTTTCGCCGGAATCTGTGCCACCAGCGGATAACGCACCTCCGGCAGCAACTCCGTGTCCGGAATCGCCGGCAGCGCCGCGAACGTCTGGCTGCCGATCGACACCTGGAAGTTCGGCGCCACACCGTTCACGGTCAGCGGCGCGGCCGGCGTGTTCGGCGCGGCCACCACGGTCAGCCGCAACTGTCCGCTGCCCGGCCCGGTGTCCGTGCTGGTGATCGCGCCACGGCTGGCACCGGGGCTCAGCACGACGAACGTCGACGGCACCAGTGTCGGCGACGCGGCCACCGGCGGCGCCGACATCCGCGCGCCGCCGAACCCGATCAGGCTCACCCCGGCGTGCATCTGGCCGACCGTGGACCCGGTGAACTCCACCAGCGCGGTCGACGTCGTCCACGACGGCACCACGTTGCCGGCGGCCACCGGCACACCGTCGCGTAGGACCTCGATCCCGTCCGTGCGCACCACGACGTCCCACCGCACCGAGACGCCGAGCCGGGGCGCCGGGATCGCGTGCAGCTGCCGGCTCACCGGTAGCACGAGCGGCGTGTTCGGCCCCGCGGCGACCTCGACGGTGTCCAGCGGCTGGTTCGTGTCGGCCTGGATGTTGGCCGCGATGCGCACCCGGACCGTGCCCGGCGGCAGGTACGGGTCGATCGCGGCGATACCCGGCGTCGTGGTGCCGACCGGGTCGTTCGTCGAGCCGTCGACGGTGTCCACCGGACCGGGCACCAGGTCGACGTCCAGCTCGCCGGACTCGCCCGGCGCGTCCGTGTCGATGGTGAACCGGCCGAGTTCCCCGTTCGCCGCCTGGGTGTTCAGGCGGAACGGCGTGCGCGCCCGCAGGGTCGCGGCGCCACGCCCGCACTCGCTCAGGATCACCAGGCGTGCGCTGTCCTCGCCGGTGCCCCGGCTGGCCTGGGCGCAGTTGCTGGGGCTCGTCATCCGCCACAGCCGGGGATCGAGCACCTTGGCGCCGTCGAAGTGGTCCACCAGCGCGCTGTCCGCGCCGGGCGGGCCGTCGGACTCGGGCCGGGCGATCGCGGTGGCCGGCGCGGACCGCTGCCCGAACCCGTCGACCGAGCGCACCTCGACCCTGGTGGCGGCACCGGGATCCAGGCCGTTCAGCTCGGCGTCCGGCTCCGCGACCAGCTTCTCGTTCGTGAGTGAACCGCTTGTGCCCCAACGGATGTCGTAACCGGTGGCGCCCTGTGGATCGTGCCCGCCTGCCAGCGTGGAACCCCACGACGCGAGCAGCCGGTGCGGTCCGGGGGTCAGCACGAGCCGGGCGGGCGCGGCCGGCGGGTCACCCGGTAGCGGCGCAACCACACCCACCGCGCTGTACGGCTTGACGACCGTCGGCAGCGGCGGGGGCGGCGGTGTCGCGGTCGCGTCCGGTGCGCCGTTGGTCAGTCGCAGCACCGCAACCGCGCCACCGACCAGGACGAGGCCGGCGAGCACGACGGCCAGCCGGCGACGCTCCATGGAGAGACGTTATTCCGCCGCACGATTCAGCCTGCGAGATCGTTGCGGACCCGAGACCCAGCCGTGGCTCGTCCAATCGGCCCGGATTGCGCCCGACGATTACACGAGATTCGGCACTTCTGCCAGCGCGGTAGGTCCGTCCAGGCCGACGACCCGCCCACCCCGCCGGCCGAGTTCGGCCAGTTCGGCCATGGCGTCCGGCGCGTCGAGGCGGATCACCAGCTTGTCCCGTTCGGTCGCGGCGAACTGGTCGTAACTTTCACGGCTCCGGTGCCCGGTCGCGATCGTCGCGCCAAGCGACCCGGTCGACGCCAGCGAACCCCGCGCCGCGCCCAGCCGGCCGAGCGCGTCGTCCAGCGCCTCAAGGAGCCCGGCCCGGTTGCCCTCGCACATCGCCCGCACCAGGTCCGGCCGGCTGCCCGCCACCCGGGTGCCGTCCCGGAACGAGCCGGCACCCAACGCGAGCGCCAGCGGCCCGCCGTCCGCGCCGACCGACGCGAGCACCGACGCCAGCACGTGCGGCAGGTGCGACACCCGGCCCACCGCCGCGTCATGCTCCTCGGCGTCGACCGGCACCACGTGCGCACCGCAGTCCAGCGCCAGTTGCGCCACGTCCGTCCACAGGTCGACGTCGTCGGTGTCGTCCGTGCTGACCACCCATGCCGCCCGGTGGAACAGCGTCGCCGAGCCGGCCGGCCAGCCGGACACGGAACTGCCGGTCATCGGGTGGCCGCCGACGTAGCGCGCGTCCGGCAGCAGCCGGCGAACCGCCCGCGCCACCGGGCGTTTCACGCTCACCACATCCGTCAGCCGGCAGCGCGGCGCGATCTCGGCCACCGTGCGCAGCAGCTCGTCGACCGCGGGCAGCGGCGCGGCCAGCACCACCAGCGCGTCGGCGCTGGACGCCCGGTGCAGCGCGTCGGACACGGTCGGCGCCAGGTCGTAGCCGTCGGCCATGGCCGCCCGCGCGTCATCGGGGGATGTCGTCGCACCCCAACCCGACCACCCGGCGGCCACCGCGGCGCGCAGTACGGAACCGCCGATCAGGCCCAATCCGAGCACGCAGACGCCTCGCACGTGCACCATCCTGGACCATCACCCACAGCGGCGGCAGGGGACATCGGTCAGCCACCGAATTCAGCCGTTCGGGGGTACACGCAGGGTCAGCGCAAGGCGTCCATCGCATACGCCGTGTACATGACGACACCGGACTCCATCGCCGACTCGTCGAACACCACATGGTCGGAATGGTTCGGCGCGGCGTCCGCCGGTGCGACCCCAGGCGGGCTGGCGCCGAGGAACGCGAGCGCGCCAGGCACCTTGCGCAGCACGTGCGCGAAGTCCTCCGAGCCCATCAGCGGGTGCGCCATCGGTTCCGCGTGTCGCGGGCCGAGTACCTGTTTCGCCAGGTCCACGACGTGCGGGCCGATCACGTCGTCGTTGGTGGTGACCGGGTAGCCGGATCTGATCGTGACGTCGACCCGGCAGCCGTATGCCGCGCCGGTGTGCTCGCAGACCCGGCGCAGCTCGGTGTGCACGAGGGACCGGGTCGACTCGGCGAGCGCCCGGACCGTGCCCTCAAGGACCGCGAGCCCGGGAATGATGTTGGTCGTCGTGCCGGCGGTGATCCGGCCGACGGTCAGCACGGCGGGCTCGGCGACACCCACCCGACGGGTGATCATCGTCTGCAGCGCCCCGACCATCGCGGCCGCGGCCGGCACCGGGTCCAGCGCCTCGTGCGGCATGCCGCCGTGCCCGCCCCGGCCGGTCACCCGCACCTCGAACGCGTCCGACGACGCCATCAGCGGCCCCGGCCGGCAGGACACCGTGCCGGCTGCCGTGCTTGCGGTGATGTGCAGGGCGAACGCGCTGGCCACGGGCGTGTTCGCGGCGTCGAGCAGCCCTTCGTCCAGCATCATCCGGGCGCCGTCGTGGCCCTCCTCGCCCGGCTGGAACATGAAGATCACGTGGCCGGCCAACGCGTCCCGCCGGTCACACAGCAGCCGGGCGGCGGACGTCAGCATGGCCACGTGCGTGTCGTGCCCACAGGCGTGCATCACGGCGTCCACCTGGGACGCGAACGGCAGCCCGGTCCGCTCGGTCAGCGGCAGCGCATCCATGTCGCCGCGCAGCAGCACGGCGGGCCCCGGCCGGCCGCCGTCGAGCACCGCGACCACCGAGCTGAGACCGTGGCCTTTGCGCAGCCGCAGCGGCAGGCCGTCAAGGGCACGCAGCACGGCGGCCTGCGTGACCGGCAGCGCCAGACCGATCTCCGGCTGGCGGTGCACCGCTCGGCGAAGGGCAACGGTCCGCGGTTGCAGCACCCGCGCCCCCTCGATCAACCCGGCAAACCTCGGGTCGGGCGCGAGAGCGGACGTTTTGCCTGGTGGACGACGAGAGGGGGTGCTCATCCACTGATGGTGACACCGATCACAGCCATCGCGCACGACACGCACGCGGTGGTGCCGACGGGGGACCACTTTCGGGCAGTTGGCCGGGCGCATACGGTGTGTACATGGCAGTGCAGAGGCCGGACGGCTTCGCGGTGTCCGTCGTTCGTGAGGACGGACGATGGCGGTGTGCCCGCATGGACGACGCGGCACTGGGCGAACTGGACGCGGCGATCACGGAACTACGCCGTATCCGCTCGACCGGCGCGGCGTTCGGCATGCTGGCCGTTGACGACGAGTTCTTCATCCTGCTGCGGCCGACACCTGGCGGGGTGGCGCTCGTCCTGTCGGACGCGGCGGCGGCGTTGGACTACGACGTGGCAGCGGACGTGCTCGACCTGTTGCGGGTCGAGGCACCGGACGAGGACGACGACGGCGTGTGGCCGGAGGGCGACATGGCCATCCTGGCCGACCTCGGCCTACCGGCGGCGGAGCTGCAGGTGATCATCGACGAGATCGACCTGTACCCGGACGAGCAGCTGAACATGATCGCGCAGCGGTGCGGTTTCGCGGAGTACTACTCCGCACTGCTAGCGGTCATCGAGTCCTGACCGCCCACGTTGGCACCGATTCCGGCATCGGCGTCGACCTGGGCCTCGGCCTCGGACGAGCAACTGGTGCGCGCCGCCATCGCGGCGGCAGGCGCCGCGGGCACGACGGACGTGCCGATCGGCGCCGTGGTGTGGAACGCCGACGGGCTCGAACTGGCCAGAGCCGCCAACGCCCGCGAGCGCCTCGGCGACCCGACGGCACACGCCGAAATACTGGCGCTACGCGCGGCCGCGCGCAGACACGGAGACGGTTGGCGCCTGACCGGCTGCACACTCGCGGTGACGGTCGAGCCGTGCACGATGTGCGCGGGAGCCCTAGTCGCGGCCCGTATCGCACGGGTGGTGTTCGGCGCGTGGGAACCCAGGACGGGCGCGGTCGGCTCACTGTGGGACGTGGTCCGCGACCGCAGGCTCAACCACCGTCCGGAAGCCCACGGCGGCGTGCTCGTGGCGGAGTGCGCCGCCCTGCTGGAGACGTTCTTCCGCAGCGGCAGGACGCCGGACGGCAGCTGACCGGATACCTGGCCACCCGGCCGGGACGGGTCCGGTAAGGTAGCCCACGGTAGCGTGTCCGAGCGGCCGAAGGAGCGCGCCTCGAAAGCGCGTGAGGGGAAACCCTCCGTGGGTTCAAATCCCACCGCTACCGCTCGTCAGCCAAGTGGAATGCCGGTCACCGATGGTGACCGGCATTCTGCTGTCCGGCAGCAGGCTGTCGGCGTTGCGTCCGGCCCGCTCGCTCAGTCCACCAACTCCATCTCACCGAACTGGACGCCGGCCGCGCCACCGGGCTCGTATTCGCAGTCGCCCTGCCATTGGCGCTGGCTGCCGCTGCTGACGATGGTGTAGCGGATGTAGTAGCGCGTACCCGTTGCGAACTGCACGCCCCGCCCCGGATTGCCGGGGTCACTGCACGCCATGACATTTTGGCCGTCATCGGCGTTCCCCTGCGGGAAGATGTAGATCAGGTTGTTGAATGCCGAGTCGGAATAGATTTCCACGTTCTGGATGTCGGGCATTGTTCCCTCCTGGAGGACACGCGGCGAGGCACCCAGTGCAGCGTGCGGCGGCGGGCGACTCAATGACCGAGCCGGTTCTCTGCACGAAACGGAACGATGATCGCGCGATGCCGCAGGGGCGTTGGGTGGTACGGAGTATGCCGAGGCGCGGTCGTTATCGGCCGGTGATCGCCAGCGCGTCGATCTCGACCCGGGCGTCCGGCAGCACAAGCGCGGTTACCTGAACCAGCGAACAAGCCGGCGGAATTCGACCGCCGAGCCATTCGTCCCGTGCGGTTCGGAACGCGCCGAGATCGGCCAGATCGGTCAGGAACACGGTGAGCCGCAACACATCCGCCGGTTCGGCGCCGGCCGCGGCGAGGGCGGTGGTCAGGTTCGCGAACACCTGGCGTATCTGGGCGAGCGGGTCGGTCGCGTCGACGACGGCACCGTCCGCCGTCACCGGCAGTTGCCCCGACACGGCGACCAGTCGCCCCGCGCCGGCCGTGGCGTGGCTGTAGCCGTTGACCGGTCCGAGACCGTCCGGTCGTTCGAAGTGTTCGATCACGGCGCCGCCTCAACATCAGGTCCTTTATGGACCGTGTACCGTAGTAGACAACGATGCCACACGGTCAAAACGTCCACTTTAGCGTGATCGTACCGTCCGGCACGGTCATTACGGTGCATACTGATTGTCATGCCAGGTCGGAGGAGGACCGATGGTGGACCCCCGATGGACAGGTGCCCAGCCTGCAAAGGCTCCGGCCAGTCCGCCGGCGGAATCTGCTCGACGTGCGGTGGCCTCGGCGACGTCCCAGCCCGTTGACGGCCCGGTGAACCCGGCCTTCGCGGACTGCCGACTCTGCCACGGCACCGGCGTCATGACATGGACACAGATGTGCCCGGACGGCGTACTGCGCGAACTGACCCACCCCTGCGTCGAAGACGGCCACGCCCCCGGCTGGCACCGCTCCACCGACGCCGAACACCGCGTAGTCAACGCAACCACAACAGCCGAACGCCGGTCACCGTAACCACGGCAACCGGCGCCCACACACCAGAACTGGCGGAGGATGCGGGATTTGAACCCGCGAGGGTTTTACCCCAACACGATTTCCAGTCGTGCGCACTAGGCCACTATGCGAATCCTCCGTCGGGGAGTCTAGCAACGGTGGCCTGACCAGCCAAAACGGCTGGTAGACACACCCGGGCCGGGTCAGCCGAAGTAGCTTGTGAAGTTGTTCTGGAAGTCGAAGCCGTTGAACTTGTCCCAGTTGATCGACCACGTCATCAGGCCGCGTAGGTCTGGGTGGGTGCCGTGGGTCTGGTAGCTGCCGCAGCTGGTGCCCTTGGTCAGGCAGTCCAGGGCCTGGTCCAACTGTGCGTCCGGGATCCAACCGTTGCCCGCGTTGGAGTTTGCCGGTGTGCCGATGGCCACCTGGGACGGTGCCAGTGGCGGGAACATCTCGGTTGCCTTGCCCGCCACCGGGAATCCGGTCAGTAGCATGTCGGTCATCGCGATGTGGAAGTCGGCGCCGCCCATGGTGTGGAACTGGTTGTCCAGGCCGGTGATGGGGCCGGAGTTGTAGTCCTGCACCGTGAGCAGGGTGAGATCGGCGCGCATCGCGTAGATCACCGGCAGGAACGCGCCTGCCCTCGGGTCCTGGCCGTTGAACGGGCCGGAGCCGTAGAACTGGTAGCCCAGCTGCACGAAGAACGTCTCCGGCGCCATCGTCAGCACGAAGTTCGCACCGTACCGCGACTTCAGCTGGTGCAGTGCCGCGATCAGGTTGACGATCACCGGTGTGGTCGGGTTCTTGAAGTCCGTGTCGCCCGCGTTCAGCGACAGTGACTGGTTCTCGAAGTCGATGTCGACGCCGTTGAGGCCCCACTTGTCGATGATCGCGCTGACCGACGTCACGAAGTTGCTCACGCTTCCCGAACTGGTCAGCTGGACCTCGCCGTTGGCGCCGCCGATGGAGATCAGCACCTTCTTGCCGGCCGCCTGCTGCGCCTTGATGCCGGCCAGGAACGCCGCGTCGCTCTCCGACGTGGGGCAGTCCGTGACCGAGCACCGGTTGAACACGATGTTGCCGTTGCCGGCCGAGTCGGCGAACGCCAGGTCGATCACGTTCCACGCGGCCGGCACCTGTGCGATCGGCACGTAGCCCGCGCCGTTGGCGAAGCTGGAGTGCAGGTAGCCGACCAGTGCGTGCGTCGGCAGGCCACCACCGGGTGGGGGCGGCGGGGGAGTGGTGGTCGGTGGCGGCGCGGTCGTCGTCGTGGGTGGCGGCCGGGTCGTCGTCGTGGTCAGGGGTGGTGGTGGCGTTGTCGTGCCTGCGGGGCCCGCCAGGGACACGTCGTCCACGAAGACCGCCGGTTGGCCGTACCAGCCGTGGAAGTAGACGGTGGTGGTGGTCGTGCTCGCGCCCGTGGTGAACGTCGTGGACAGCTGCGTGAACGTCGCCGCGCTCGGGGTCCACGTGTTGGTGTCGGTGGTGCCCGTGCCGGTGTCGCCGATGTACACGTAACTGCCCTGCACCCACGCCGTCAGCGTGTACTGCGAGTTCGGCTGCACGCTGACGGCCTGCGTGCACTGCGAGTTGTCCTGCCCGGCCGGCACGCCCTGCGCCGCGAACGAACCGCTGTGCGTCGGCGAACCGGTGACCGACACGGTCGGCGTGCATGTCCAGCCCGACAAGTTGCCGGTTTCGAAGCCGGGGTTGGTGATCAGGT
>DATBCR010000084.1:0-6561 GCA_036270375.1 Pseudonocardiaceae bacterium
GCCTCGGTGTCCCGCCGGATGTCGCCCTCGACCGCGATCAGCATGCCCTGCACCCGGCGCGGCCTGCGGCGCAGCGCGGCCACCAGGTCGGCCATGATCGGCTGGCTGCCCCGGTCGTCCATCTGCCGGTACGCGATCACGCCGGCCAATGCGGCGAGGATGCCGGCACCGAGCATGACCGGGCGGGTGCCGTCCACCAGCATCGTCTCGCCGAACACGTGGATCGTGTGCGGCTGGACCAGGCCGACCAGGACCGGGACGGCCAGCGCGGACGCGAACAGCACCACCTTCATCAGCGACTGGTACAGCGCGTTGATCCGGCCCCGGATCGCGTCCTCGACCTGCGAACCGATGATCGTGATCCCGGTCAGGAACGCCACCCCGGCACACGCGCCGACGACGGCCACCACGATCAGCGAGATCGACAGGTGCGGCGACAGCGCGACCAGCCCGAGCGCGATCCCGGCGGACACGATCGCGATGCCGAACAGCCGGTTGTGCGACATCCGCCGGGCCAGCCGGGGCGCGGTCGCCATGCCGACGCCGAGACCGACGAACAGCGCGACGAACAGCATGCTGAACGCCGAGTCACCGCCAAGGAGACTCGTCGCGTAGCGCTGGGCGGTGCCGATCACCGCGCCACCGGCCGCGAACGCCCCGACCAGCCCGTACATCAGGCCACGGATCAGCGGGGTCCGGCGAGCGAATCGGAGGCCGTCGGAGAACATCGAGAACCAGCTCTGGCGGTCGTCGTGCTTGCGGGGCGGGATGTGGGCGCGGCCGGACAGCTCAGGGATCCGGGTGGCCACGATGACCGCGGCGGCCAGGTACAGCAGGCCGTTGATGACCACGATCACCTTCGCCACGCCGAGCTGCGTGCCGGTGCCGTCCCACAGGTGCAGCGTGGAGCCAAGCCCGGTGACCACCGAGAACAGGCCAGCCGCGGAGACCACCGCGACGCCGTACGTCATGACGAGGCCGAGCTGGTTGGCCGTCTCCACCTGGTCCTTGCGGCGCAACAGGTTCGGCACGGCCGAGTCCTTGGCCGGGATCCACATCATCGCCGTGCTGCCGATCAGGAAGTTGGCCGCCAGCAGCCACCACCACGTCCCGACCAGCGCGATGGACAAGAACAGCCCGCAACGGATCAGGTCGACCGTGACCATCACGCGGCGCCGGTCGAACTTGTCCGCGAGCACCCCGCCGAGCGGTGCGAACAGCAGGCCAGGCAACAGCTGCGTCAGCACAACGGCGCTGAACGCGAAGCTCTGCACGAAGTAGCCCGCGATGAGCTTGTTCGCCAGGCTGGACAGGGCGAACAGCGACAGCCAGTCGGCCACGCTGAGCAGATATGTCACGCCCCACAGGCGCCGGAACGCCCGGATCGCCAGCACGCTGCGCACCCGGTGCGCGGTGGACGCGCCGGATTCCGCCGGACCTACCGGTCCGACCCTGCCCTCCGCATCGACCTCGCCACTGATGCCGCTCACCCCTCGACGCACCCCTGCCCGTTGCGGCAAGCGTAACCACATCGGCCGAACGGGTGCCGAACGGCCGTCGGCAACGGTCCGCTCAGAGGCCGCCGCCGGACCCGCCAGGGCCGCTGTGACCCAGGAGAATGCCCAGCACCACGAACGCGATCACCATGATCACGATGAGCAGCAGGAAGATCGAACAACCGGCCCCCGCCCTGCGCTGGCGGCGGTAGGGCAGCTGGGTGGGGCGTCCGGTGCCTGGGCGCCCGGTCGCCGGACGCGCGGACATGCCACCGGCCGTCGACGTGCGGGCGGACGGCCAGCCGGTCTGCGGTGTCCGGGACGGCGCGGGGCGGACGGGGGTGACCGGGGCGACCTGGGCCGGCGCGATCGGCATCGGCGTGCCCCTAGCCGCAGGCGGACGGCGCTGCTGCGTGCCCGACCTGCCGGAGAACGGCTCGGCCACCGGGATCGCGTCCGGCGCGCCGGCAGCCCGCAACGGTCCCGTGGTGCGCGTCGGAGCGGCCGACCGACGGGTCCTGCCCCTGGCGACCGGCGTGTAGACGTAGTCGGGATAGAGGGCCGACACGTCCGCGATCGCCGTCGTGTCGGAGAACAGCTGGCCGGTCACGAGCCCGCTGAGCGGGTCGGACAGGAACGGCGGCGCGGGCGGCGGCTGGGTGCCGTCCTGGCCGAACAACTCGTCGTCCGCCACCGTGACCACCTCATCGCCGCCCGGCACACCACCCGTATAGCCCGTACTCCCATTGTGCGCGGGTTTTGGCCGAACCGGCACCGAAAGGCAGGGTTACTTGGCTTTCGCCTTTGCCGGCGGCTTGCGGCGGGTGGTCGGGGTGGTGCGCTTGGTGACCGGGCCGCGGGCGCGCCGCTCGGCGAGCAGCTCGGACGCCCGTTCATCGGTCATCGAGTCCACGCTGTCCGCCTTGCGCAGCGACGCGTTGGTCTCGCCGTCGGTGACGTACGGGCCGAACCGGCCGTCCTTGATCACCATCGGCTTCTTGGTCGCCGAGTCCTTGCCGAGTTCACGCAGCGGCGCCGCGCCACCGGCGGCCTGCCGGCCGCGCTGCTTCGGTTCGGCGTACAGCTTCAGCGCCTCGTCGAGGGTGCACGTGAACATGGCCTCCTCGTCCGGCAGTGACCGGGAGTCGGTGCCCTTCTTCAGATACGGCCCGTAGCGGCCGTTCTGCGCGGTGATCTCCTGCCCGGTGGCCGGGTCGACGCCGACCACCCTTGGCAGCGACAGGAGCCGCAGCGCGTCTTCGAGGGTGACCGTGTCCAGCGACATCGACTGCAGCAGCGAACCGATCCGCGGCTTGACCTTCTTGCCGCGCGTGACGCCCTCCTGCTCGGGCAGCGTCTCGGTGACGTACGGCCCGTAGCGGCCCGGCTTGGCCAGGATCTCGTTGCCGGTGACCGGGTCCCGGCCGAGCGTGCGGCCCTCCTGCGGCGTCGAGAACAGCTTCTCGGCCACGTCGAGGGTCAGCTCGTCCGGCGGCAGGTCCTCCGGCAGGTTCGCCCGCTGCGCGACGACCTCGCCCTTGTCGCCCAACACTTCCCGCTCCAGGTACGGCCCGTACCGGCCGACCCGGACCACCACCGGTCGGCCGTCGTCGTCGTCGAACAGCGCGATGGAGTTGACCTCGCGGGCGTCGATGTTGTCCACGCCGGAACCGACCAGCTTCTTCAGCCCGCCGACCCGGCCGATGGCGTCCTCAGCGCCCGCCTCGCCGCCGAAGTAGAACCCGGACAGCCAGCTCGTGCGGTGTGCGTCGCCGGCCGCGATCCGCTCCAGCTCGTCCTCCATCGCGGCCGTGAAGTCGTAGTCGACGAGCCGGCCGAAGTGCTGTTCGAGCAGGCCGACCACGGAGAACGCGATCCACGACGGGACCAGCGCCGAGCCCTTCTTCCAGACGTAGCCGCGGTCCTGGATGGTGTTGATCGTGGACGCGTAGGTGGACGGGCGGCCGATGCCAAGCTCCTCAAGCGTCTTGACGAGGCTCGGCTCGGTGTAGCGCGGCGGCGGGCTGGTGCTGTGGCCGTCCGCGGTCAGCGAGGTCGCGGTGACCGCCTGGTCCCGGGTCAGGTGCGGCAGGCGGCGTTCTGCGTTGTCCGCCTCGCCGCCGGCCTCGGAGTCGACGGCCTCGACGTACGCCTTGAGGAACCCGGGGAACGTGATGGTGCGACCGGACGCGGAGAACGTGCACTCCTCGCCACTGCTCGCGGTGCCGGTGATCCGCACGCTCATCGTGGTGCCGCGCGCGTCCGCCATCTGTGACGCGATGGTGCGCTGCCAGATCAGCTCGTACAGCCGGAAGTCGTCGGACTCCAGCTCGCGGGCCACCTCGCCGGGGGTGCGGAACACCTCGCCGGCCGGGCGGATCGCCTCGTGTGCCTCCTGCGCGTTCTTGACCTTGCGGTCGTAGCGGCGCGGCTGGGCCGGCACGTACTCCTTGCCATACAGGTCGGTTGCCTGCGCACGGGCCGCTGCCAGCGCCGTCTCCGACAGCGTGGTGGAGTCGGTACGCATGTACGTGATGTAGCCGTTCTCGTACAGGCGCTGGGCGACGCTCATCGCCCGGTTCGACGTGAACCGCAGCTTGCGGCCGGCCTCCTGCTGCAGCGTCGACGTCATGAACGGCGGGTACGGCTTGCGGGTGTAGGGCTTCTCCTCGACGCTCGCCACGGTCAGCTCGGCGTTCGCAAGCGCGTCCACGAGCCTGCGCGCCTCGGTCTCGTCGAGCAGCCGCACGTCGGCCTTCGCGCGTAGCTCACCGTTGGAGCCGAAGTCCTTGCCGACGGCCAGTTTCACGCCGTCCAGCGCGGTCAGCCGGGCGCCGAAGCTACGCGGCGACGCGTCCTCGCCGGCGTCCAGCGTTGCGGCGACGTCCCAGTACGACGCGGTCACGAACCGCATCCGCTGCCGCTCGCGCTCGACCACGATCCTGGTCTCCACCGACTGCACCCGGCCGGCCGACAGCTTCGGCATGACCTTCTTCCACAGCACCGGCGAGACCTCGTAGCCGTAGAGCCGGTCCAGGATGCGCCGGGTCTCGTAGGCCTCGACCAGGTCGGTGTCCAGGTCCCTCGGGTTCTCCGCGGCGGCAAGGATGGCCGGCTGCGTGATCTCGTGGAACACCATCCGGCGCACCGGCACGGTCGGCTTGAGTGTTTCCAGCAGGTGCCACGCGATGGCCTCGCCCTCGCGGTCACCGTCCGTCGCGAGGTACAGCTCGTCGACGTCCTTGAGGGCTTCCTTCAGCTCGGCGACGGTGGCGCGCTTGTCCGGCGTGACGATGTAGATCGGCTCGAAGTCGTTGTCCACGTTGACACCGAGGTTCGACCACGGCTCGCCCTTGTACTTCGCCGGTACCTCGGCCGCCTTGCGCGGCAGGTCCCGGATGTGGCCTTTCGACGATTGGACGATGTAGTCCTTGCCGAGATAGGACGCGATCTTGCGAGCCTTGGCCGGCGATTCGACGATCACCAACCGGCGGCCGCCGGACCCGTTGGTCCCGCCGCCGCCCTTACTCGCCTTTGCCGACCCTGCCACGCTGTCCTGCCCTCTCCTGCCAACACTCCGGCCCGCCAGTGTGCACCGAACTTCGCCTCGACCGCCGCCCAGGTGCCCGACACGGCGATTCGTCCCCAAGACCCGCCCGTCGGGACGACACCGCAGCCAGCGACTCTGCCCGGCCCGTGCCCAACCCATCGCCGGGACGATCTGTCTGCTTCGCGAACGCGGTGTACGTCACACCAACAGCGGACTATTTCACCCTAACGGCCGTGCGCGTCCCCCCTGTTCCCAGCCGGCCACCGAGGGTCACGCCCCGATCGACGCCCGACCTCGCCTGCCGGCCACTACCGCGGGCCAATCATGCCCCGGCACGCCGGCCGGTGCGGCACCGACCAGCTCGACCAGCCGGGCGAGCCGTCTTACCCCGTATACCCGAAGCGCCGGCCCGCCATCCCCTTCGTCCAGCACCGCCGCCGACACCCCGGCCCGTACCAGCGCGCGCACCAGCGGCTGGTGGGTCCGAGGGCTGGCCGGGTCGAGCCCGAGCAGGTAACCGGACTCCGACCAGCATCCGGCGACCAGCGCCCACAGGCGCAGGGTAACGCCGTTCAGCGTGAAGCGCTCCGGCACCGACTTGACCGGGGTCGCCGTGGCGCCCGTCCGGCCGCACGACCACGCGTCGGCCAGGCCGACCAGGTCGGCCCGGAAGGCCGTGCGGACCTGGTAGCCGTCGTCGGACGGGGTGACCATCGCCTCGATGCCGCGTTCGGTGAACGCCGACGCGAGCGCCAGCGCACGCCATCGCTGCCCGAGCGCCTGCCCGAGTGTTACCGACAGCCGCGCCGCGGTCCCGGCCCCGAAGCCGACCACCTGGCCCGGCCCGCACAGCGCACCGGCCAGGTCGGCCACCCGGGGCGGGCTCGCGTCCGCCGAGTAGAACGAGAGCTGGCCCACACCCGAAACTCTAGAACATATGTTCGGTCGAGGTCACCCGGATCCACCGAACAGTGCTGGGTCCGACACCGTGCGGCATCTACACCGTGCGGCATCGGACCCAGCACCAGCACTACTTCGCCGACCAGCGGTAACGGCTCAGGCCGCGCCGTTGGTCACGGTCTGCTCGACCTCGGCCGGCGCGTCACCCGGGGGCAACTCGCTGTCCGGCGTGTCGTTCAGCGTGGATGCGCGGCGCTTGGACACGATCACCGCTGTCACGATCACGGCCACCGCGACCAGCGAGATCACCGCGCGCCATGTGCCGGACGCGTCCGCGCCGACCGAGAACGTGACGATGGCCGGCGCGATCAACACCGACACCAGGTTCATCACCTTGATCAGCGGGTTGATCGCCGGGCCAGCGGTGTCCTTGAACGGGTCACCGACGGTGTCACCGACGATCGTCGCCTCGTGCGCCGAGGAGCCCTTGCCACCGTGGTTGCCGTCCTCGACCAGCTTCTTCGCGTTGTCCCACGAGCCACCGGAGTTGGCGAGGAAGATCGCCATCAGCGTGCCGGTGGCGATGGCGCCGGCCAGGTAGCCGGCCAGCGGGCC
>DATBCR010000085.1:0-7329 GCA_036270375.1 Pseudonocardiaceae bacterium
GTGCCCCACTGTTGAAGTCGCCACCGATGGCCGGGGCGTCGGACGGCCAGCTGATCGGCAGCTTGCCGGCCGGGTCGACCGTGCCGAAGATCGCGTCGGCGACCGCCTGTCCGGCTTCGGTGCTGCCCTGGTACGCCATCAACACACCGCTCGCCTTCTCGGCCGCGGCGCCGAGTGCGACCGGCCGGCCGGCGACGACCACCACGATGACCGGTTTGCCGGTGGCTTCCAGTGCCGTGATGAGGGCCTGCTGGTCGGCCGGCAGCGCGGGCGCCGGGCTGTCACCGAGACCCTCCGCGTAGGCCTTCTCCCCCACCGCGACGACATACGCACTCGCGGTTGGCGCGTCGGCGAGTGCGGTCGCCTGGTCCGGTGCGAAGACCGCGGTGGGATCCGCGGCCCGGATACCCGCCTGCACGGTGGTGCCCGGCGGAATCTGGTTGGCCGGCCCCATGCAGCACACGTGCCCGGCGCCGAAGACGCCCTGCCAGCTCACGCTCCACCCACCGAGTTGGTTGGTCATCGAGTCGGCACTCGGTCCCGTGACGACGACCTGCTGTGTCGGGGACAGTGGCAGTGCGTTGTTCTGGTTGCGCAGCAACGTGATCGACTCCTGCGCGGCCTTGAGCGTCTGGTCCCGGCCAGCGTTCACCGCCGCGTTCGCGGCGTTCGGGTCGACGCAGGGCTGGCTCGGGTCGGCGAGGCACGCCTGGTTGAACAGCCCGAGCTGGAACTTCATCGTCAGGATCCGGCGCACGGCCTGGTCGATCCGGTCGCGGGAGATCTTGCCGGTGTTGACGTCCTGCAGGATCGCCGACTGCCAGTCGGCCGGGTTGCTGACCTGCATGCTCATGTCGACGCCCGCGTTGACCGCGGTGGCGATCGCGCCGGCGAGGTCGGCCGCGATGTGGTACGTGGACTGCAGTGCCGTCACGTCCTGGTAGTCGCTGATCACGACGCCCTGGAAGTGCATCTGCTCGCGCAGGATGTCGGTGAGCAGGTAGTGCGACCCGGTCGCCGGGACACCGTTGATGGACCCGGAGTCGACCATCACCGTGCCGGCGCCCGCGTCGACGGCACCGGCGTACGAGGGCAGGATCATGCTCTGCAGGTAGCTCAACGGCAGCAGCGCCTCGTTGCGGTCATGGCCGTTGACCGACTGGGAGTAACCGGCGAAGTGCTTGACGGTGGCCGTCACGTTCAGTGCGCCGGCCTTGCTCGGTGCCTGCATGCCCTTGACGTTCGCGGCGCCCATCGCCGCGGACAGGGTCGGCTCCTCGGCCCAGGTCTCGTACGTGCGGCCCCATCTGTTGTCCCGCGAGAGGTCCTGGACCGGCGCGAAGTCCCACACCCATCCGGTCGCGCGCAACGCGTTCGCGGTCATCGTGCCACCGGCGGCCGCCGCTGACGGGTCCCAGGTCGCGCCCATGCCGATGGACTGCGGGAACAGCGGCGCCTGCCACGGGTGGCCGAAGCCGTGCACCGCGTCGACGCCGAAGATCACCGGGAGGTGCA
This sequence comes from Pseudonocardiaceae bacterium, assembly GCA_036270375.1. Classification (GTDB taxonomy): domain Bacteria; phylum Actinomycetota; class Actinomycetes; order Mycobacteriales; family Pseudonocardiaceae; genus DATEPR01. The sequence goes on from DATBCR010000085.1 coordinate 1,516, forward strand.
GCCGCGAGTTCTTGATCGCGAACTGCTGGATGATGTTGTACTCGTTGGCCCAGTCGAAGCCGGTGTTGCCGGGTCCGTTGGCGCCGGTGGTGTCGATCGGGTTGTTGGTGCCGCCGGCCAGGACCGCACCGGCGTTCTGGTCGATCAGGACCTTCTGCATACAGGCGGGATTCGGCATGTTGAAGCCGCTGTCACCGCAGTTCGTGCTGTTCGGGTCGGTCAGGGTCGTCACCAGCTGCATGTCCATCTGGCCGACCTTCTCCGGCAGCGTCATCGCCCTGAGCAGGGCGTCGACCCGCGCGGATAACGGACGGCCGGTGTCCAACCATGGCGCCGCGTCAAGCTTCGTTGTGGCGCCGCTGCTGCTGGCAAGGGTCGGTACCGCGAGCGCGACCGTCGCGGCGACGATCGTGACGGCGGTCAGGGTCTTGCGTCGACGGATACGGGCTTTGTTGAACACGTGACCTCCTCGGAGATCGGGAACGTCGTACGTGTCGCGGGATCAGGGCAAGCTACCACACTTCGATCACACCTTGTACCAAGTCGTGATCTCTCTCCGGTCAGAACCACTGCAACTCTGCTGCAACTCTATTGACACCGTTCTCGGGACGACGTCAAGCTCTCAGCCCAGAACGGTGGTCGGAGGCGACGTGACATCAATCGTGATGGTTCCGTTCCAGGGTGAAGGCGCGGCGGTCGCGGAACTGAGCTGGGGCCAGCGGGAGATCTGGGCCGCCATGCGGTCGCAGCAGTACTGGCTCCCGATCGGCGGCGTGGCCCCACTCCCCGTGACGCAGGACGTTGACGCCGTGGTCCGCGCCCTTGGCTGGTCGATGGGCCGGCACCAGTCACTGCGCACCCGGCTGCGCTTCGAGCCGGACGGCAGCGTGCGACAGGTGGTCGCCGACCACGGCGAGGTCCCGCTGCAGGTGGTGGACGTCCCGGACGACGGCGACCCGGCCCAGACGGCGGACGAGGTCAACACCAGGCTCCGGAGCAACGATTTCGACTACGAGCACGATTGGCCGGTCCGGATGGCCGTGGTCCGTCAGCACGGAGTCGTCACCCACCTCGTCGGCCAGTACTGCCATCTCGCCCTCGACGGCGCCGGACTGCCCGCCCTGTTCATGGACGGCCTCGGCGCCCTTGTGCTGGCCAAGGCCGAGGCCGAAGCGATGGCCGAGCCGACGCCAGAACCGGCCGGGCTGCCGCCGCTGGCGCAGGTCGCCTGGCAACAGAGTGACGCGGGCCGCCGCCTCAACCGGGCCACCCAGCGGCACTGGCGACGCCAACTGGCTCGACTGCCCGCCCGTCGATTCGCCGACACCGACGGCGAACGGCAACCACGCCACTGGCAGGCCTCCTTCCGCTCGCCGGCCGGCTACCTTGCGACGCTGTCGATCATGGCCAGGACCGGGGCGGACTCGTCGCCGATCCTGCTGGCCGCGGTCGCGGTGGCGCTGGCAACGGTCACCGGCCGCAATCCGACGGCGTTGCAGGTCGTTGTGCACAACCGGTTCCGGCCGGGGCTCGCCGACTCGGTCAGCCCGATCGCGCAGACCGGGCTGTGCGTGATCGACGTCGCGGACACCACGTTCGACGACGCGATCGAACGGGCGCGACAAAGCACGGTCAGCACGTACCTCAACGCCTACTACGATCCCGACGAGATGACCGAGATGGTCGCCGAAATCGGCCGGGAACGCGGCGAGGACATCGACCTGGGCTGTTTCTTCAACGACCGGCGCGGCCCGGAACATCGCGAACCGACCGGCGCTACGACGACACCACAACGCCTTGCCGACGCGCTCGCCGAAACCACTATACGCTGGGGCCCGCATTCGGACATACCCGTCGAACGATTCTTCTTCCACATCGACGGCGTGCCGAACACACTGGCGATCCTGCTCCAGACGGACACCCGCTATCTGCCGCCCGACGACATGCGGGCTTTCCTGGACGAATTCGAGTCCACGCTGGTAAGGGCCGCGTTCGACCCGACGACACGCACCAATGTCCGCAACGGCCCTGATGTCGCGGAGATCGGCCCGTTCTACGGTCGCAGCAGGTAGCCAAGGATCCGCCGGCGCACCCTGCCGTTGTCCGGCCGAGGGTCGAACACCGCGTCCAGCAACGCGAGCACGTCCGCGCGGGCCGCCCTAGTGCGCATGATCCGGCGCCACAGCCACAGGTTCAGCGCGTAGCGGCCGGGCGACGTGCCGGCCAGCCGGACGACGTTGGCCACGTTGCGCCGGACTCTTTCCGGCAGTGCCCGCACCTCGGTGTCCGGCCCGAGCAGGCATTCCGGCAGCACGTCGAGCCCGTACTCGGCCATGAAGTCGAAGTCGGTCCGCCAGGCCGCCGCGCCGAGATAGTCCACCATCCGGCACCAGCCGCGCAGGAAGGTCAGCTCCAGCGGGGCGTACGGCGCCGGGTCGATGCCCGCGATGGCCGTGACCACGATGTCGAGGCAGGTCTTGTGCGCCTTCCACAGCGTCATCCGGATCGGTTCCAGATCGGTTGTGGCCGGGCTGTTCCTGACCTGTTCGAAGAAGCTCCGCCAGTGCTCGACTGCGGGTGCCAGCTCGTCCGGAACCACGCCGCCGCGCACGTACCGGAACCGGGATGTGGTTGGGGCGTCGGCGATCTCCAGCCGGGGCACCACGACGGCCGCCGCCGCGCCAAGCCACGGCACGACGCTGAGCGTGTAGTTGCCGTAGCCCCACGCCGCGTCCGGGTCGATTCGCCCGTCGATGCGTGTGGTGGCCCCGAGCCGCCCGGTGCGGCACTGCCACTGCAGCTGAAACAGCCAGGCCCACAACGGATTGTGCCGGTTGTCCACGCCGAACAGCCCTCGGGCGTTGGTGGCGTCGACCATGCCTCGGTAGGCCGCCATCCGGTGCTCGAACCGGAACGGGTCGAACCGGTCGGTCAGTTCGTCGGCACTGGTCCAGACCTCGTAGAGGTCAAGATCGGCGAGCTCCGCCGGATGCGCCACGATCACCCGCAGAATGTAGCGCGCCGACCGCCGCCGGGCCGGCCTCGTGGGCCGGCCCAGCGGCGGTTGTCACCGCTAGGAAGCGGGGTTGAGCGAGCCGATCAGCCCGTCGGCCTGGGCGTTGGGGCCAGAACTGAACAGCAGGGTGCCCGTACCACCGGTGGACGCGGTACCGAACTGCAGTGCCCAGAGGCCGTCGATGGCGATCGGCGATCCCTTCTGGTCGAGCAGCGGGCCGGCTGGTTCCCCGGAGAACTGCTCGTACGCGTTGATCCAGCCGTTGCCGAAGTTACCGACAAGGAGGTCGCCGCCGAAACGGCCGAAGCTGGCAGGCGCCTGGGCGATGCCCCAGGGCGCGTTGAGCGCGCCACGGGACGCCAGGCGCTTGAGCAGGAGCCCGTTCGTCGTGTAGATGTCGACGAAACCCTTGCCGGGGCCCGCCACGTCATCGTGCTTCGCGGCGTCCTGCTGGGCGTAGGTGACGTAGATCAGCCCGTTGATCTCCTGGATCCCGAACGGGGCGTAGTCGTGCGGGATGCGTGGGTCGCTGAAGCTACCGACCAGGTGCGTGAGCTGGAAACTGCTGTTGTACACGTCGACGGTGCCGGCGTTGAAGTTTGCCGCGTACAGGAACGTGCCCTGGTCCGTGGCGGCGATGGCAAGGCCCTTGTAGACGGCGGTTGGTGAACTGACCTCGACGATGGCGTTGGCCGGGTCGGCCTTGGGGGTCCAGGCCTGGATCTGGCCCGACTCCGAGTCGAAGATGAAGGCAGCGGGACCGCTACCCGCCGGCCCGGTGACCACGAAGCCGGTGCTCGGGTTGAACACCTGTCCGGTGGGGCTCGAACCGTCGTTCGTCGAGGCCCGGCCGCCCTGCACGGTCACCACGAGGCCGGCCTTGGTGATCGTCGTGCCACCGGCCGGGATCGAGTAGATGGTGGCAAGACCGGAGTTGTTGTCGGACACCCAGAGCGGGCTCGTCGCGCTGAACGTGAGGCCCCACGGGTTGAGCATGGTGGGGTCGGTGATCACCGCGCCCGCACTGGCCTGGTCGGCCACCAGGTTGGTCTGATGGAACTCACTGCCCGCGGGTATCCAGGTCGGATGCGCGGCCGGAGTCGCAACGGCCCCCGCACTGGCAGCCGTCAGAGCACCGACGACGGTGAGCGCGGCGAGTGTGCCCAGCCGTACGTATCTTGGCATCAATGTCCCCTTGTCGGTCGGTGGATCGATGAGACTTCGCCGCACTGCATACGGACGGAACCCCCGGATGGCTCGAAGTTCCGGCGGACAATTTTGACTACCGGACGGCACGCGGCGACGCCCGCCCGATGATCACGGACAGGCCACAACGCGGACGATCACTAAGACGGTTCCAATTTCCCAGCTCATCCGGGGTCGCTGAACACGCCGTCGGTATCAGCGGGCGCAGCCGTACGGCGTTCACAGGGGCGCTTGCACCGCTAAAAGATCACCGCGCCGTGCACTGAAATCCAACCGGTCCGGCCGAGAGGTCACGCTCGACCTGTGAGTTTCATGTGTGTACCGCCGCCGGCCGCGGTTCGGTCACTCGGGGAAGGTGAACTCGCCGGCCTCCTCGAGGATTGCTCTGATCGCGGGGGCATCGGCGACCGCGCGCCACTGTTGTTCGAATGGCGTCCGCCATGCCAGCTCGCCCTGGACGCTCTGTCTGCGGAAACCGACGATCCATTCCGGGCGGATCGCGGTGAGGAACGTGAACTCGTCCATCGGCCCGCCGGAGATGGCGATGTTGGTCGCGCCGCCGAGCAGGGGCGCGTCCATCAGCAGTTCGGTGTTGTCGTGCTCGCCACCCGCGATGTTGGCGCTGCCCAGTATCGTCACGGTCAGGTCTTGCACCGGGTAGACGTGTGGCAGGTTCGGCACCGCTATGGCGTACTGCCAGCCTGCGTTCGTCGCGCCGGAACTCGCGTTCGGATTGCGAGCGGTGGAGACGGTGGGCACGCCATTGCCGATGTTGGAGATGTGGTAGAAGTTCGCCCAAGCCGAGATGCCCATCGTCGCGGCAGCGGCGCGCAGCCCAGCGATGACCGTTGCCGCGTCCGCGGCAATGGACCGGTGCCGGAAGCCGTCCTGCAGGATGGTGTTCCAGGGGTTGCGTCCGTCATCCCGGAACACGCGCCCCGCGCCCTGTCCGAACTCCGCCACCGGGATCCGTTCCATGGCGGCGAGCAGCCGGTCGCGCCGAGCCGTCGTGTCGAAGACGGTTCTGGCCGTCGGAATGTTGTCCTGCGCCAGAAAGCCGCCCAACATTTGACTTCTGGTCAGGACGGCCGACGGGCCGAGAATCTCGTCCGCGTTCGCGTACCCCGCCTCGGCGATCCGCCGGAGTTTGGCGCCGGCGTGCGCCTCGATGAGGCCGGGTAGACATTTCTGGATCTCCTCCGCTGCCACGTTACGGAAGTATTCGATTCCGTTCAGTTCGCCATCGGGGTTTGGATCTGTCATGGTGTGCACTTCCCCGCTCTGGTTGACGACACCGGTGTTCAAGCCTGCAACAGTCGGTCGACCTCGGTGCGCAGCCAGCCGCCGATGGTCGCCCGGGACGGCAGGTACCACCGGTCATCGACGTGTTCCGAGAACGTCATGCGTTTCTTCATTTCCTTGATCGCGGCGATGCGCGCCATTCTCAATGCATCGGCAATGCCGGAGTCGACGGCCGCCAGCAGCTCGACGCGCTCCTTCTTCGCCCGTTCCAGGTTCCTCATCTGTTCCTCGAACGCGGACGCGCTGCGCCAGTCCGCGGTGTCGCCCGGCGCCGCGTCGGTGCCGGGCGT
>DATBCR010000086.1:0-18972 GCA_036270375.1 Pseudonocardiaceae bacterium
GGACGCCGGATGGTCGTTCGGGACCGACGTCGCCTACCTCCGCGAACTCGTCGCCTACTGGGCCGACGGATTCGATTGGCCGGCACAAGAAGCGGCGCTCGCCCGACTCCCCCACTTCCGTATCCCGCTTGGCGGCCTCGGGATCCACTTCGTGCACGTCCGGGCGGCGGCACCCGCCGGGCCAGTCCTGCCGCTCGTCCTGAGCCACGGCTGGCCGGATTCCTTCTGGCGCTACACGAAGGTCATCCCACTGCTCACCGATCCCGGCGCGCACGGCGCCGACCCCGCGGACGCGTTCGACGTCGTCGTGCCCGACCTGCCCGGCTACGGCTATTCCAACCGCCCCACCGGCCCGCCGATGGACTCCGTCGCCGTCGCCGGACTGTGGGCCGAACTCATGGAAGTCCTTGGCTATCCACGGTTCGGCGCGGCAGGCGGGGACATCGGCAGCCACGTCAGCCGCTACCTCGCACTCGACCACCCCGACCGGGTCATCGCCGTGCACCGCACCGACGGGGGCGTGCCCGTCTTCACCGGCGACCCCTCGGACCTCGCACCCGAGGAACGCGCGTTGCTGAAAAGCGTAGCGGCCTGGGGCGCGACCGAGGGCGCCTACGCCGCCATGCACCGCACGAAACCCCAGACCGCCGCCGTCGGACTCACCGACTCGCCGGCCGGGCTGGCTGCCTGGATCGTCGAGAAGCTCAGGGCGTGGAGCGACTGCGACGGCGACATCGAGCGAAGCTTCACCAAGGACGAGATCCTCACGAACGTCACGCTCTACTGGCTCACCGCGACGATCGGCTCGTCGATGCGTATGTACCGCGCGAACGCCGCGATCCCGCCGGCACAGCACGCACGCCGGGTCGAGGTGCCATCCGGCTTCGCCCTGTTCCCCGGCGACGTCATCCACCCGCCTCGGGCGTGGCTGCACCGCGTGGCGAACGTCGTCCGCGTGACCGAACCCGAGCGTGGCGGGCACTTCGCGGCGTTCGAGGAACCCGAGCTGTACGCGCGGGAGTTGCGCGAGTTCTTCCGCCCCTACCGAGTGACGGGCTGAGCTCGGCCGGGTCTCACCGCGCCCAGTCCGGAATCCATCCGTCGTCGCAGGAAGTGGTCCGGTACCCGGACCGGAGGTATTCGAGGAAGTCCGCAAGAACGGGGTGTGGATTGTCCGCCCGCCAGATCACCGAGAGCGGGTAGACCGGGGTCGGGTCGACGACGGGTATTCGGCGCAGGTCGTAGCGTTCCGGCCAGAGGTATCGCGAGCCTTCGCCGACGAAGGTGGCGAGCCGGGTCGAGTCGGCGATTTCGGCGAGGAGCGCGTCGACGCCGAAGCTCGGCCCGATCGTGTCGATGGTGAGCCCGAACGCCTTCGCCAGATCGTCGTAGTACCCGACGGGCTCGGGGTCGGCCATTCCTGGCATCCAGATCGGGTGCTCGGTCAGCTCGGCCAGCGGCACGGTCCTGGCGTTCGCCAACGGATGCCGTGGGCCGACCAGAAGTTCGTGTCGATCGTCGATGACGCGCGACGACCGGAGTCCACTCGGGACTGTGCCGGCGGAGTCCCGTAGGGACCTGAAGGTGGCGTCGAGCGTGCCGGCACCGATCTCGGCCAGCGCCGACGCGGCGTCAACGGCGGTCAGGGTCACGACGTCCAGTTCGATGTCCGGGTGTTGCTGGTAGAACGCGTGCAGGATGTTGGATGGCGCGATCCTGCGGCCGACGACGTCGATCCGCAGGGCCCTGCGTCCTGGGGTCACGGCCGCCGTCGCGCGTTCGGCGGCGCTGAGAAGTTCGCGTGCGTGGGGTAGCAGTGCCTGACCGTCGACGGTGAGCCGCGTGCCCCTCGCGGTCCGCGCGAAGAGCCGTACGCCGAGTTCTCGCTCCAGGGTGGCCACTCGTTTGGACGCTGCCTGCTGCGTGATTCCCAGATCGTCGGCGGCGGCCTGGAACTGGCCGGTCTCGGCAACGGCGACGAAGGTGCGAACCGCATCGAGATCCACGAGGCGGAACCTACCCGCACAACGACGAGTTGTGACACGCCGCCCGCTCCGTTGTTGGTGCCAGCGCACATCAACCGGCTTCACTCTCGCTGACAACGGAGGGTTGTCCCATACGTGGGAAGGGGTACCGGCCATGTGGCGGACGGCGAGCCTCGGCCGATCGTTCGGGTGGTTGTGGGCCGCCTACGCGGTCAGCGCCTACGGGACCGGGCTCGGGTTCGGCGCGTTCACAGTCGTCGCCATCAAGGTTCTGAACGCCGGCTCGGCGGAAGTGGCTGCGTTGTCGTCGTCCGGGCTCGCGATCGGGGCACTGCTGGCGATACCGCTCGGGCCGTGGATGGAGTTTCGCGCCAAGCGGCCGGTCATGATCGCCATGGACGTGGTCCGCTTCGCGGCGCTGGCATCCGTACCGCTGGCCTACTGGCTGGGTGCGTTGTCCTTCGCGCAGCTCCTGATGGTCTCGATCGTCGCCGGGGCGGCGAAGATCGCGTTCACGGCCGCCAGCGGGGCGTACCTCAAGACCGTCGTCCGTGTTGACCACCTTCTGGTGGCCACCAGTCGTTTCGAGTCCACCACGTGGTCGGCCACGATCGTCGGACCGCCCGTGGGTGGTGCGGCTGTCGGGCTGTTGGGGCCGGTGATCACCGTCGTCGTCGACGCGGTGAGCTACCTTCTCTCGGCACTCGGCACCACCGCGATCAGGACACCCGAGCGGCCCCCGAACCCGAGGGCGTCCGGAACGCGTCGGTGGAGCGACGTTCTTGAGGGGTGGCGCTACATCCTCACCCACCACACGCTGCGCCGGTTCTTCTTCAACGTCATGCTGGTCAACGGATTGATCATGGCTACGGAACCGCTCCTGTCGGTACTGATGCTGGCCCGCCTGCGATTCCCGGTCTGGGAGTACGGGCTGGCGTTCGCCGTTCCGTGTGTCGGCGGCCTGATCGGGTCCCGACTGGCCCGCCGCGTCGCGGCCCGCTACGGCGAACAGACGGTGCTGCGGGTCTTCGGCACGCTACGTGCCTGCTGGCCCCTCGGGCTCGTGTTCATCCGGCCGGGCCTGGCCGGGCTGGTGATCGTGATGGCCACCGAACTCGGGCTGATCATCTGCGCGAGCATCTTCAACCCCGTCTTCGCCGCCTACCGCTTGACCAACACCGACGACAGCCGCCAGGCCCGAGTTCTCACCGCATGGTCGATCACCACCAGCACCAGCATCGCCGTGGTCACCGTGTTGTGGGGTGTCCTGGCACAACTCACCAGCCCGCGTACGGCGTTGGCACTGGCCGGGGTGCTGCTGCTCGGCACGCCGTTCCTGCTGCCAACCGTGCATGGCCGCTAGCTGTTCAGCCGGCCAGTTGCCGCGCCTCGCCGAGCAGTTCCTTGGCTCGGCCGGTCAGATCGCCGGCTTGGCCGTTGTCGGGCGTGGCGTGGGAGTCGAAGCCACTGGTCAGGACATCGCGGAGCGCGGCGACCACCGCGTCGCGTTCGGTGCCGAGGCGTTGCAGGCCGTTCTCGATGGTGACGTAGTCCCGGTCACCGGGTGAGTTGCCGCGCAGCGCGACCGTCGACGCCATGAGGGTGTCGATGCCGAACTCGCCGACCGCCGCGTTGAGCTGCGTGTAGAGCTGTCCGAGGCGGATCAGCTCAGCCCGGTGTGCGCGCACCGACGGTGGCAGCGCGCGGGTGTCGAGGTCCTCCAGCAGCACCCGGCCGTCTGACGTGTAGTCGTCGTGCAGGCCGAGCAGGTTCATCATCGTCGGCCGGATGTCGGTGTGGTCGGACCAGGTCGTGCCGTCGACTCCGTTGCGCGCGACACCAGGACCCACCAGGCCGAGCCAGGTGGTGGTGATCTGCGGTTGCACGTCCCCGTGGTTCCACGCCTCGGACGGGTTCTCGCTGACACACGACGCGCCGCACGCGGCGTCCCCGCCGGTGAGCCAGAAATCGTCATTGCCGAACAGCACCAGGCTCGGTGTTCGCTTCGGGTCGCTGGTGACCAGGTGCAGCAACCGTTCTTCGACCGGATCGGCGAGATATCGCACGATCGGTACCGTCTTGCCGGTGGCCAGGTCCGGTGCGGTCAGCGTGGCCGCGGTGCGGGCGAGTTGGCGGACGGCGGTTGTGGTGCGGGCCGGTTGGCCGTGCACGTAGAGCGCCGGTGCGGAGTCGGCGCTGACGTCGGTCGGCGTGGTCACCCCCTTGGCGGCCAGCAGGCCGGTCAGGTTGCCGTCGACCTCACCGATCGTGCTGTAGGTGCAGGGCACGTGGATGCCGTCACAACCGGCCGGACTGGCCGGGCCACCCACGAAATGGTCGCCCTCGTCGGCGGTGATCACGAACAAGGTGTTGGCTTTGGTGATGCCGTGCGCGGCGAGTTCGGTGAAGAACGTGCCGAATGCGGCGTTCTCGGTCCTCGCCTGTTGCACATAGCCGGCTTCGCCTGGGCCGAACGGGTTTCCGGTCTGCCATGACTCGTGCAGGTCGGTCAGGTACGTATAGGTGACTGGCACCCCGTGTAGCTGCATGTCCAGTGTGTAGGACAGCGCGTTCGGCCCGGTCATGGCGTTGTAGCCGGGGAAGCCGACGTCGCCGTTGCCGTCGTTGATCACGTTGCCGCTCAGGTCGCGCACCGGACCGGACGGGCTGATCAACGGCTGCACGGCGACATTGCCGTACAGCGCCTTGAATCCGTTGTATCCACGCGGTTCTGAGGACAGCACGTCGGGCATGGCGTTGGCGGCGCTCGCGCACGCCGATGTCCGGGCACAGTGCACGGCGAGGCCCTCGAAGTCGGCGGCCGCCTTGTTCTGCTGGTTCGGGTCTTCCGCTTCCTTTGCCTGCGGCGAGTTCGCGCCGTACACCACTGGCACGTCCGGGACCGTGTTCTCCAGTTCGGTGTTCGCCGCGGCCACGGTGCCGAAGTCGCAGCCGGCGCGGGTGTAGGGCACCCAGGGCGCCGGCGCGACCCCACCGGACGGGCCGACAAGCGACGGGCTGGCGTCGCCGACGGGTGCGCTGGTCGGGGTCGTGAAGTCGACCATCGGATCGGTCCAGTAGGCGAACGAGCCCGCGGTGTGCGTCGTGCCGTCCGGCACGAAGTAGTTGTAGGAGTTGGCGATCGGCATGCCGTGCCGGTCGCCGTACAGACCGGTCTCGGACGTGACGATGTCGTCGGCGGTGTGCGAGATCAGCGGTGTGTGCTCGTGGCTGACCAGCGTGCCGTTGCCGGTGACGAAGTTGAGCAGGTTCGGCATCTGTTCGAGGTCGCTGGGCACCGCGGGGTTGTCCCTTGTGAAGTGCGTGTTGTCGAACTGCAGGTAGATCACGTGCCGCACGGGACCTGTCGGACCGCTCAGCACGCAGCCGACCGCCGACCGCGGCGCGGCCGAGGCCGTCGTCGCCGTGGCGGACGTCGCCGTGGCGGCCAGCACCCCGGCCGTGACGAGGGCGCCGACCGGAACCAGGCGCCGGAACCGACCGCTCGGGGATGCGTTGCGACGCATTCGGCCACCTCCACTGTCGTGCCGAGTGGGCTGCCCGACCGTACGGTTCGTCGGCGAACAATCCTGATCGCGGATTGAGCATCTGTTCGAAGATGAGGCTTACACCAGGTGAACATATGGTCATGCGGTCGAACGTGTGGCACGGTGAGTTTCTAGGCGATTGCTGGTGGCTACAAGGGGGTTGCCCAAATGTCACGCCGTCCTCGGAAGTTGTCGCGCCTGTTCATGGTCCTGGTGTCGACCGCGACGCTCGTCGCGGTGGCCACGGTGCCGGCCGGTGCCCGACCGGCACCGTCGTCTCAAGCCGGCCCGGCACCGACCTCCCTCGGTTGCGCCAACCGGGTCAACGACACGCCGGAGAAGTTATTACCCTGCATCCGAACCGTGGATCTCTGGCACCACCTGCAGGCCTTCCAAGCGATCGCCGACGCCAATCCTGGTCCCGACGGCCACCCCTCGCGCAACTCCGGCGAGCCGGGCTACAAGGCGTCCGTCGACTACGTCGCCGCGTTGATGACCCACGCGGGCTACGACGTCACGATCCAGACCTACACGTTCCCCTATTTCGCCTACACGGCACTGCCGACGTTCCGCGAGGTGTCGCCGACGACGCACGGCTTCACCATCCTCAGCGACTGGAACCCCGGCAAGAGCACGGGATCCACGACCGCGGCCCTGCAACCGGCCGGCGGCATCATCATCCCGCCGACGCCGACGTCCAGTTCGTCAAGCGGCTGCACGGCGAGTGACTTCACCGGCCTCGTCAAGGGCCGCGTCGCACTGGTCCAACGCGGCGCGTGCAACTTCGGCGTCAAGGTCCAGAACGCGCAGGCGGCCGGCGCCTCCGGAGTGATCATCTTCAACGAGGGCAACCCCGGACGCACGGCCGTGCTCGGCGGCGGCGGGCTCGTGGACGCCAACGGCAACCCGATCCTCCCGACGATTCCAGTCGCGTTCACCTCGTTCGCGAACGGCAGTGACCTGCTCAACCAGTACAACCAGGCGGTCACGGCCGGAACGGCGCTGCCGCAGGTGAACATCGACATCAAGTCGGTCGCCAACCCCAACGCCAAGGACTACAACCTCATCGCCGACTCAAGGAGCGGCGACCCGAACCACGTCGTTGTCGTCGACGCGCACCTCGACGCGATCTACGGCGCCGGCATCCTCGACAACGCATCCGGCTCCGCGACCATCCTCGACATCGCCCAGATGATGCGTAAGGTCAAGCCGCACAACAAGTTGCGGTTCATCTGGTTCGGCGGTGAGGAACTGGGCCTGCTGGGTTCGCAATTCTACGTCAACAACCTCAGCCCGACCGATCTCAGCAAGATCGGCTACGACCTGGACGCGGACGTCACCTCGACGCCGAACTATGTGGTCGGCGTCCTCGACCCGGCCGGGGTCGACTTCTTCAGCCGCACCGTCCAGACGACATTCCCGACCCAGGTGTATCAGCCGTCGACGGTCGCCAGGGATCAAGGAATCGACTACTTCGACTCCATCGGACTCCACAACGAGCTGTTCGCACCGAACGGCACGGATGCGTTCAGCTTCAACCAGGCCGGAATTCCCGCCAGCGGAGTGCTGACCGGCCAGGACTGCTGCAAGCTCCCCCAGGACGTCGCCCTGTTCGGCGGATCCCTCGGCAACTTCGAGGGCAACGTCCCCAGCACCGACGGCGGCTGCGTCGACAACCCGTTCCGCTGGTGCGACAACCTCAGCAACAACGACCCGAACGTCATGACCTTCATGTCGAGGGGCTTCGCCAACATGGTGGTCAACATGGCGTTCAACACGACGGTGCTGGGTTCCAACCAGTCGGTCCACACCCCGGCGCTGTCGAAGCCGGCACACGCGGGCACCACGACCCGTTGATCTAACCGACGACGCACCCGGACGCGCCCTCCGACAGGAGGGGGCGTCCGGGTAGGCGGCGTGGCATCTCCGAAGTGATCGAGCCCGGCCGTACGGCCCTGTCCGTCAGATCAGTCATGACGTACGGGAGTTCGTCGGCCAGGGATCGGAGGTGCCCGCGTGATGGAGTGGCCGCCACAGGGGTGGGCCCCGATCGCCGCGTCGACCGTGCTCGTCGGCCTGACCGTGGCGGGCTTGTCCTGGCACGTCACGGTACGACGGCGGCGCCTGCACACGACGCTGATCCGGGAAGCCGTGGCGCGCATGTCCGCGTGCCTGCGTGAACCGCCGTCGCGGATGGCGTGCCTGCACCGCGACCGGGTAGCGGCGATCGTCGCGCGGCAGGCCCTGGCCGAACGGATCGAGCGGGATATCCGCCCCCGCGTCCCTGGGCCGCGACAGTCTCCCGGGTCGGCGACGGCCGTTGTGGTCGCCGAACTCGACACCATCGTCCACACGCTGACGAACGGTCAGGAATCCCTTGTCTCCGAAGAAGAATCGGGTGGCCCGGTGCCGATACTCGACAGTCCCACGCGGCTGGGCGACCTGCACGCGGCGATGGCCGCGACAGTGGCGACACGGATACGGCACCTGAATGTCGTGCTGCGACATGCCATGGACCTGCGTGTCATCGATCCACCGGCCGGCCAGCGGTTGGCGGAGGCGATCGCGGTGGTCGCCGATGCCGGGCGGGAGAGCGACGAGCTTGCCGGCGAGGGCCGGCTGATGGCCGCGTTGTGCGCGCTCACACGGTTCGACCTGCCCGTCCCCGAGGACGGGGTGCCCGGCGAGGCCACGCGGCGTGAACTGGCGCGGCAGGCCGACCGGCTGGCCGAGATCGCCGATGCGCACCGCGTGGAACTCCTTGTCTGGTGCACGAACGCGCTGCGCCACTGCGGTATGCCGGAGCGGAAGGAGCCGATGGCGCTGTGAGCTGGCGACGTAGGAAGACGAGCTTGCCGGAATATTCCGACGACGATCAGGGGGCCGACTTCCGGCACGGCAAGCGGGACGGGCGCAAACTGCTCCCGGCCTACAGCGAGGTGCTCGAACTCGTCCGTGCCGGCGCGAATGTCACCACTCCCTACCAGCAGATGCTGATCCGCTCGGGTGTCCACGAGATCAGCGAGAGGTACCGCGACTTCCTGCGCCGCGCGGACGGCCACCGGCACCGGATCGCCGGCTTGCGGATCGCATTGGCCATCGCCGAACAGGCCGTGCTGCGGGGCCGGGACGATCTGGTTATCGCGCACGCCGACCTGACCGAGACGGACCTGCAGCCGCGCAGCCCACAGGAGATCCCACTGCTCGGCACCGCGGAACTGCGCGGCCGACGGCTCTCGACGCGCGACCAGCGCATCGCGGCGGCGCGGCAGGAACTCGACCGGCGGGTGGCTTCGGTGGAGCACCACCAGAAGGAGATCGAGGAAACGTCCGACATGATCGACAAGGAGTTCGCGCACGCCCAGGCGTCCGGGCGGAAAGTTGCCGACTATTACCTGCTCCGGGTCGCCACCTATTGGGATGCGGTCGTGCAGACGCATTCCGAGGGAAGAAACCTCGCGACCATTCTGCCGCCCACCACGTTCCCGCTGCCGGAATGGGTCGACGCGATCCGCTGGATCGGGGATGTCACGCGGCCAAGGGCCACCGAGGACACGACGCCTGCGGAGGAGACCACATCGTGAAGGTCAAACCCGTCTCGATGACGCCGAGGTCCATGCGCCGCGACATGCGGTACGTGGAACGTGCGCTGCAGGAACTCACCCGGCCACGGAACGACGATGTGCTCGACATCGCCAAGGTGCGGTACAACCTGGAGCGGCTGATCGGCGGGATCTCCCCCGACCGCTTCGACGCGACCGTCTACGCGGCGATCGACGAGTACGTCGACTCCCACGTGGCGGAGTTCCTGCGCCGGATGCGCGAACGCCACGACGACCAACTCGGCCGGTTGGACCGGTTGCGGATCAGGGTTCAGCCCTACCTGCTGCAAGCAAAGGCGCTGATGCACGACGAACTGAGCATGTTGGGGTATCTGGACGTAGCCGTCGTGAACGCGATAGACCGGCTGGCCGATCCGGAAACGCCGTTGACCGATCCGCGCGGCCCGGAAGAACCGAGGGAGCGTCCACTGTGAACGAGGCGCGGCAATTCCCGGTGCCGGGCAAGGTGATCCACGGCGACCTGGCGCAGATCGTCGGCCGGCCGTGGACGCAGGCGTTCTTCTGGCTCGTCGTCCTCACCGCGGGTGGCGTCGACATCGCGACCTTCTACCAGGTTCTGGTGCTCGTTCTCGACGCACCGGAGAGTCTGGTGTGGATCGCGGTGGTCGGGTTCGTGGCCGTCGGGCTGACCCTCGCGCACTACACCGGGCTGCAGATCCGCCAGGCCGTCAGCCCGCGCCACGTGACCGGCTCGGTCATGCTGGCGTGGGTGTTCGGGGGCGTCTGGTTGCTGCTCGGTGTCGTCGCGTTCGCCGTCCGGTACGTCATTACGCAACCGCTCGGTTCGAACACGTCGACGTTCGTGGTGGACGGGGCGACGCAGACACCGGCCAGCAGCCTGGACACGACGCCCCAACACGCGACCGCGCTGCTGTTCCTGGTCTTCTATATCGCGACCGGCACCGTCACCGCACTGGCCGGGGGGTACTTCCGCCAGGATCCGAACGCGCGGCAGTTCGGCCGCGCCGTGGAACGGCGCACCACCGCGGTGCGGCGGCACGCGCGCTCGTTGAAGCGCTACGGGCGGGTCATCGAGGTCGCCCAAACACTGGCCGACGCCCGGGCCCGCCGCGAGACGGCATGGACGACGGCACTGGCCCAGTGCGAGGCAGCGGCACAACTACTCAAACGCGAAACCCGCCTGCGCATCGCGGGCAACGGTTCGCCGACCACACCGACCGCCGAAACCGCCGGCGCGGCACCGCCAACGCGGCCAGCTGCCCCGACACCGGCCCAGGGCAACGGCCAACCACCCACCGACCAACAGTCCACCCAGCCGGCCGGTGCGACACCACCAACGCAACCAGCCACCCCCACACCGGCCCAGGGCAACGGCCAACCACCCACCGACCAACAGTCCACCCGGCCGATCGGCGCGGCACCGACCGTCGCGGCCGGTGTGCCGCAGTCCGACAACGAGGAGACATCGTCATGACACGTCGTCGAATGGTGGGCGGCATGGTCGCGCTGAGCGCCTTCGCCGCCGTGCTCGCCGGTTGCGACACCGGCCAGGGATTCGCCTACCAGAGCGTGCCCATGTCCTGTCCGGCCAACGGGAACAGGCCGCTGACCCTGGTCATCGGCGCCCGCGCCAACAGCCCTCGACCCGACCTACCGGCGTCGATCCTGACGCTGGTCCACGACGCGGCGGCGGGCGGGCAGCAGATCCAGGTGATCCGGGTCGACGGCCGGCCGACGACGGCCCTCACAGCGACGTTCGCCACGCATGGCCAGAACAGCCAGATCCGCGACCACGACCTGCAGAACTTCGTGAGCCAGACCGAGCAGTTCGTCGCCGGGCTGCAGCCCAAGGTGCCGCAGGCGGACGTGCTCAGCGCGCTGTCGCTGGCCGGTCAGATCACCCCGGGCGGGGGGACGATCGTGCTGATGGACTCGGGTATTCCGACCACCGGGCCGCTCAGTTACCTCAACCAGAACATGTTCGGTGCCAGCCCGACGGATGTGACGACGTTCCTCCAGGCCCAGGGCCTGATGCCGGACCTGTCGGGCAGGTCGGTGGTGCTCGTCGACATCGGCGACACCGCGGATCCCCAGTCGCCGCTGCCGAAGAACCTGCAGACCCAGGTGGTGAACCTGTGGACGGCGGTCGCCAACCAGGCGCACGCGACGTGCGTATCCCTTCCACCGACAGCCTTCGCGCGGACGTCGATCAACACCGCGGTGCCGGTCGCGCTCGTCCAGTTGCCGCCGCCGCCGTCGTTTCCGGACTGCGGCACAACCGTGCTGAGTGACAGCGGTGCGGTCGGCTTCGTTGTCGGCACGGCCAACTTCCGCGATCCCTCGGCGGCGCAGGCCACCCTGGGGTCGCTCGCCCAGATCCTGATCGGCCACACCCAGCGGGTCACGCTGACCGGATCCACGTCCAGCGAGGGCAGCGCGGACACCAACCAGACCTTGTCCGAGAACCGGGCCGGCGCGGTCAAGGAGATCCTGGTCCGGTCGGGCGTGGATCCGTCCCGGATCGCCACGGTCGGCGTCGGCAGTCATGGACCGAACCACGTCACGGACATGACCCCGAACGGCGTGCTGATTCCCGCGGCAGCGGCGCAGAACCGGTCCGTCACCGTCACTCTCGCCTGCCAGAACTGATCATGACCCACCCCGTCCACGAACCGCCAACCGTGCTCGATCCCGGCCGGCGCCGGCCGGCTGCGGCCGAGGTCACCGAACTCGACCCCGGCCGCAGCCGGCCACGAAACGACGGCACGGCGTTCACGGGCACACTGCCGCCGCAACTGGACGCGCGATTCACCGTTGTGCGTGTCCTGAGCATCACCAGCGGCGAGGCGGACGTGCTGCTCGTACGGGAACGGGTCACCGACGAGGAACGAGTGCTGAAGCTGTACCGCTACACGGGTCGCGACCAGAACGTGCGGGAGTTCCTCACCCACAAGGCAAGCCGGCACACGGTCCGCGTGTTCGAGGTCGGCGCCGACGCCGACCGCGACTACGAGATCATGGAGTACCTTGCCGGCGACAGCCTCGTCGAGTTCCGCGCGACCCGGCCGGCCGGCCTTGACACGCACACCCTGACCGACATCGTCCAGCAGGTCGCGGACGGGCTCACCGAGATCCACGACGCCGGCATCACGCACCGCGATGTGAAGCCGGCGAACGTGCTGGTGCGCACGCTGTCCCCGTTCGACGTGGCACTCGCCGACTTCGGGATCAGCGTGTACCAACCGGAGCCGGCGTCGATCACCGACACCTCCGGCACGGTGCGCTATATGTCGCCCGAGTTCATCGCCGGCGGACTGGTGTCGTCGGCCTACGACTGGTGGTCGCTCGGCGTGACCGTGCTGGAACTCGCAACGGGCAGTCCGCTGTTGGCGGGCCTTGACGACAACGACGTGCGGATCTACGTCACCGGCGGTCCGATCAACGTCCAGCAGGTCGTCGACGACCGCATTCGACTGCTCTGCAAGGGATTGCTCGCACAGGACGTAGGTCAGCGCTGGGGCGCGGCCGAGGTGGGCCGATGGCTCGACGGCGAATCACCGCCGGTACCGGGTTACACGTCGGTGCCTGGCGCGTCCGAGGCGGAGGTGCCCGAACCGTACGTCTATGCGGACACCGAGTACCGCAACCGTGCCCTGCTCGCGGCCGCGATGACATCGACATGGGAGACCGCGGTCGCCGTGTTGTACGGGGACGACCGGGAACCGTTGGAGCGCCTCGAACAATGGCTACGCCAATACGGCCCGTCGAACGACGGCCGGCGGGACAACCGGAAGGACCCGGCCGACGTGCGGCTGCTGCGGCTGCTGCGGCGCATCGCACCGACGCATCCGCCCATCTATCGCCAGATCAACATCACTTGGTCCCAACTGCGCACCCTCGCGCGCGCCGCGGTGGCCGGCGACGGCGACCTCCCGGAGATCGTGGACGAATTGTGGACCTATCAATTGCTGCCGCTGTTGTCGCACGGCAGACCGGAGCCGGGTCTCGGCGGCGGCGACAGTCTCGACACGGCGCACGTCAGCTGGTCGGACCGGTGGCAGCGGTGGAAGGCGCTGGTGTCGTCCGTGTCCGACGCCGATGCGCGTGCCCGGTTGAACCTCCGCGTCCCGGAGATGCGGCGACGGACACTGGCGGCGTGTCTGTGGGCGGCCGTCGAGGACGACGCCGGCCGAACCGAGATCCGGCGGAACCTGCTCGCGCGTGAGCGCGCCGTCCGTCTTCCCTGGTTCAGCGACCTGGTGCGAAGTCCGGACGGAATGTGGGCGGCGGTGCTGCTGAGCGACTACGCGGAGGACTGCGCCGAGCAGCGGGACGAACGTGACCGGGCCGAGGCAGAACGCCGTCGCTGGCTGAGCCGGAACCGGCGGTTCCGGGAGTGGTCGCGCCGCCAGAACCGGCCGCTCGCACTGTCCTGGGCGGTGGCCGGCGTCTTCGTCCTGGGTGTTTTCTGTGCGCTGCTGATCAGCCTGAGCGACGTGGCCGGACGGGTGCCGAACTCGACGATCGTGGACGCCTGGGTGGCCACGGTCTTCGCGATCACCAGCACACTGACCTTCGAATCGGTTCTCGCGTGGGAGATCGGCGGCCGGTTCCATCCCCGGTACTCGATCCTCGGCGCCGGATTCATCGCGCTGGGTCGGGCCGCCCGGTCGATCCGGGGTCGCGGCATCGCGCTCGGCGTGGTGGTTGGCGTGCTGGGCGGGACGTACATCCTGACGGTGCTCGCGCCGGTGGTCACGCCGCTGGTCATCGGCGGCGCGGTGATCATCTGGACGGTCGTCCGATACGTGGACTGGTGTGTGGAACGCGAGCGGGAACAGGCCGATGCCGAACGCGGCGCGCGCGAACTGCTCGCCGCCGTACGACTCTGAGGGGCAGCCGTGGCACGCGGTCCGTCAGGTCCATCCAAGGAGGAACGTATGAGCGCTGGCGGAATTCTGATCGTGCCGGGGGCCGTGGTGGCCGCCGCCGGAGTGGTTGTTGTCCTCACGGCCGCCGCCGCCGCGGTACTCGTCGTCCATGCGGCGAGCGCGGCGGCCGAGAGAGCCGTGCGTGCGCTCGGCGACTACGGCGAGCGGTTGGAGATGGTGGCCGCCGCGCAACAGGATGCCGAGGTGCGGTCGCTGCTGTGGGATGCGGTCGCGGCGGACGTCGTCGAACTGAACGCGCGGATCCGGATGCTCGTCGAGCGCGCGAGCCGGGCCAAGGTGCCGGTCGCCGTCCCGAAACCGTTGATCCTCAACGGGTGCGGTGCGGCCGACGCGGTGGCGTGGTGCGTGCGGGCGGCCCAGTCGCTGCGCAGCGCCCAGGAGACCCTGCACGCGGCCGTCACGGTGAACGAGGGACAGCGGGTCGCGGCCGCCCTGCCGCAGGCGGTGGTCGCACGGCCGGACACCACCGCGGCCCTGGCCAGATTCCAGGACACGCTGCGGGAGCGCTACGCGGTGGAGTCCACACCGGACGTCCCGCCGATCGATTCGGCCGCCGCGGTCGAGCCGGCCCTGCGTGCCCTCGATCCGGACGCGAACGAGCGGGAGCGGGCCGAAGTGCTGTGCGCGGCAGCGCTCGTCGCCACCAACGATCCGCGCGCGGTCACCGCGTATCTGCGTGCGCTGCGGACGAAGGTGGGCACCGTCAACGATGCGGTGGCCCGACGTCGGCTCGCCGCACAGTGGCTGTCCGCGCTGGAAGACCAGATCGTGGTCGGCACCGATCTCCCGCAGCCTTTCCTTGACACCGCGGCGAAACTGCGTTCGGTGGTCACGGGGGACGCGGACCTGACACCCGAGGTGCGGGCCGAGGGCGCGGAGGCCGTCGCCTGGGCCGCCGAGACCACGCGGCAGCACTTCGTCCGCGACATGATGCACGGCTGCCTCGCAGAGCTGGGGTACTCGGTCGACGTCGATTTCGACCTCCAGCACTCCACCGAACTGCGGCTCACCCGCCCGACCTGGCACGGCGAGCACTCGGCCGCGATCTGGGTGGATCAACACGGCACCGTGCACGGCCGCCTCGTGCGCGAGCACAGCGGTGGCGGTGACGAGGCCACCATGCGGGAACAGGCCCGCTGTACCGAATTCAACGCCGACCTCAAGGCGCTCGGCGATCAGCTGCGCGCGGACGTGGACACCGACGACGGTTACGTCCCGCAGCGGCGGAATTCGGCGACGGCGAATGCGCACGCCATCGAGCCACGGTACCGCGAGCACCGGTGACGAGATCGGGAAAGGGAGTTGCCATGACAGAAGACAGTGCCGCCGGCGCGGAGTCGTTCCGGCCCGGCCTTCCGGCATTCGTCAACGAGATCGCCGGCACGCTCGCCGTCCATTCGCAGTACGTACTGCACGGCAACCTGCGGGACTATTTCATGGTGGCGCCACCCGGCGGACGGGCGCGGCCGATGTCGCTACTGCCGCTGCTGTGGCAGGCGATACAGCCGCGCGGATACGAGTGCATCATCTGCTACGACCCGGTGGACGGAATCACCGTTCACCCGAAATCCGTGGACGCGCAGAACGTCGCGCGGGAACTGCTCGGGCAGCGGGTCATCGGCCGCCGGCCGGCCCTGCAGCGGCTGCGGACGCATCTGGCCAAGGTCGTCGGTGTTCCGGTGCAGCCGCCGCCGGAAGGCGATCCGGGCCCGGTGCAGCCGATGGCCGGCGCGCCCCAGCCCCCGGCGCAACCGCCCCAGCCCGCGCCGCCGGACCCCAAGCCGGCCGAGACGAGGCCGCCGGTGCGTGCCGCCTTCGTCATCGACTACGCCGCGCGGATCACGCGTGTGCCTGGTCAACTCGACCCGGACGAGCGGGATTTCTTCCTGTACTGCCAGAAACTGGCGTTCACCGCGGGTCCGGTCGCCCGCGACGAAGGGGAAGCCGAGTTGTTCAACCCGATCCTCTGGCTGGTCGAGGGCGAGCGGGACCTGCCGGCCTGGCTCACCGCGGGCGTCGATCCGATCCGCACCATCGCCGTCGGGATGCCGACGCTTGGCGACCGGGAGACGCTGGCCGAGAGCCTCGTCCCCGGCCTGCCGGCGCCCGGCCAGCAGACCGAGGAAGCCTTGACCAAGGCGAAGGAGCAGTTCGCGAAGCGGACCGACGGGATGACACTGCGGTCGATGACCGAGATCGCCCGACTGTCCGTGGACCGAGGTATCCCGGCCGATCGGGTGGCGGACGCGGTCCGAATCTACAAGCTCGGCGTCGATGACAACCCGTGGCGGCACGACAGCGTGCGTCAGCACATCATCGACGGCGAGAAAGTGGTACTGGCACGGGTGATCGGCCAGGACCGCGCGGTCGGCAAGACCCTCGACATCCTCAAGCGGGCCGCCCTTGGCCTGTCCGGCGCGCAGGCGACCAGCACCAAGGCGCGCCCACGCGGTGTGCTGTTCTTCGCAGGTCCCACCGGTGTCGGCAAGACCGAACTGGCGAAACAGGTCGCCGAACTGTTGTTCGGCGACGTGGACGCCTATCTGCGGTTCGACATGAGCGAGTTCGCCGCCGACCATGCCGCCGACCGGCTGATCGGCGCCCCGCCCGGATACGTCGGTTTCGAGGCGGGCGGTGAACTCACCGGCGCCGTTCGGCGCAACCCGTTCCAGGTCGTGCTTTTCGACGAGATCGAGAAGGCGCACAAACTGGTCCTGGACAAGTTCCTGCAGATTCTCGAGGACGGCCGATTGACCGACGGTCAGGGCATCACCACATATTTCTCCGAATGCGTGATCATCTTCACGTCGAACCTCGGGATCATCGCCACCGACACGAAAACCGGCGAGCGTCAGCAGCTCGTCCACCCCGGCATGGCGTATCCGGAACTGGAGGCGACGGTGCGGGCCGCGGTGCGGGAACACTTCACCACCCAACTCGGCCGGCCCGAACTGCTCAACCGGCTCGGCGACAACATCGTCGTCTTCGATTTCATCGGCAAGGACGCGGCGGAACGGATCTGCGGGCTCCAGTTGAGCAACATCGTCGACACGGTCGAGCGCGAGCTGGAGATCGCCCTGCAGTTCAGTGACGAAGCGCGGAAACAGTTGGCGGCCACGTGCACCGCCGACTCCGCGAACGGTGGCCGAGGGATCGGCAACCTGCTGGAGAGCAACCTCGTCAACCCGCTCGCCCGGCTGCTGTTCGCCGAGAACACCGCCGCCGGGTCGACCGTCATGGTGACCTCGGTGCGGCCGGGCAGCGCGACGCTCGCGCCGGAACTGGCGGCCCGTGTGACGCATGCCGGACAGAGCCGATGAACTGGCAGTGTCCGGTGTGCGGCCCGGACAAGCGCTACGGCGACGAGCATCCGGTCTGCCCCCGGCACTTCTGCGAGATCTTCCCGATCGAACCAGAGGTGGCACCCGAACCGGCCGCGACGTCGAACACCGGACCCACCGACACCGCCCAGCCGGTCGGCACACCCGCGACGGCGGTGCGCTGGGATCGGTCGCGTTGCTGGTACTGCGGCACCGAGCCGCCCGATCCGCGCAACACCGAGTGCCTCAACCAGGACTGCCACCGGCCGCTGACACCCCCGGCGCTGCTGATCGGCTTCAAGTACGGCGCGGTCGAGGTGAATCCGGGCGCGCGCGTCGAACTCGGTCGGCTCGGCCCGCACGGCCAGGTGTTCCGGTCGTACCCGAACGTCTCCCGGCGGCATGCGGTGGTCGGCGTCGATCCGAACGGGGAACCGTGGATCGAACCGCTCCCCACGCCGAACGGCACGTTCCTCGACGGTACCGAGATCCCCGCGTCGGTACGGCAGCCGTTGCACACCGGCCATCGGCTGCGCTTCGCCCTGAATGCCGAGGGGACCGCCACCGTCTATGCACGTTAGGACACGACCGTGAACCTGTTCCAGCGTCTGATCGCCTTCTGGATGCGCCTGTGGGGTGTGGCATCGGGGCTCGATGTGCGGGAGATCGTGCCCCTGCCGGCGCCGGTGGCACCTCAGACGTCGGCGGCCGCACTGATCGCCGAGGCGGACGCGCACGGGATCGCGGACGCAAGGGCGGCGATGCTCAACCAGTGGTCGTTCGGCGGCCCCGGCGATCCGGAGTCGGACCTGTTCGACCCGGACTACGTCCGAGGACTGCGGCACCGGCGAGCCGCCGCCATCGCCTCGTTGCGGGTGGCACAGCGGCTCACCGACGACAGGGTCGCGCCCGTGCGGGTGCGCAGGGACGAATCGCGCGACCTGATGGCGAACGCCCGTGCCAGGATGTCCGGCCTTGCCACGCGGGACGACCTGGTGCAGGCTCGGGCCCTTGCCGAGATCGACCCCGAGCCGGTGCCCGACCCCGAGCCGGAACCGGACGGCGAGCAGACCCCGTGGGAGGGCGAGTCCACGCCGTTGCCCCTCGGCTGGCGGCTGCTGATCCTTGTCGGTCTGGTGGCGGCCGAACTGCCCGTGCAGTTCTCCGTGTTCGACTACTCGCTCGGCCCCGATATGGGCACACTGGTGGTCTGGCTTTCGCTCACCACCTCCGCGATCGTCGTGTTCGGCCCGTTCGTAGCCGGAACGCTGATGCGTACCCGTCCGGCCACCGGAGCGGATCATCGGATCGGGTACGCGGTCATCGTGCTCGTCGCCGCGTGGCTGTTCACCGTCGTCGTGCTGGGGCTCATCAGGGGACGCCTGTTCCAGGGGCGCGTCGGCGCCGGCACCGCGCACGTCGGGCTGGTCACCGTCGTGCTGATGTTCGTCGCGCTGCTGCTGGTCGTCGGTGCGATGTCGTTCATGCTGGGTTTGGCCCGGCGCCATCCGTTCCAGGAGGCGTACGTCCGGAACCGAACCCGCCGTGACCACTTCGAGATGGTCATACGGACGGCGGGTGCC
>DATBCR010000087.1:0-12866 GCA_036270375.1 Pseudonocardiaceae bacterium
CATCACGCAGGTGGTGCGGGCGGAGGCCGGCCACGCCTACGGCGTGATCGGCGCCGATCTGCACGTGTTCGCCGGCCGCGGACCGGTGTACCTGCTGGCGAACCACACCCCGACCGGGCCGAACCGGACGTTGGCACTCGACGACGGTGGTCTGCCCGCGCAGCCGAGCGACCTGCTCAACGCACGTTCCGCCGTGGTCGCCTTCACCGGCCGGCACAGCGAGGTCCGTGACCTCACCACCTGGCGCGACAGCAACCAGCGGTTGGGCGTCCGCTGGTTGCACGCCCCGGGTGGTCAGGGCAAGACCCGCCTTGCCGGTCACATCGCCGACGACACCCTCCGCCGTGGCTGGAAAGTGATCGTCGCCGACCACGCCGCCGGCAAGATCGACGCTCGGCACCCCACCAGCCAGGACCTGCGGATCGGCGCGGCCGCCAGACTGCTGCTGGTGGTCGACTACGCCGACCGGTGGCCCCTTGCGCACCTGACCTGGTTGTTCAGCAACAAGGTGCTCAATCAGGACGTGCCAGTGCGGGTGTTGCTGCTCGCGCGCACCGCGCACGTGTGGCCGGCCCTGCGTCACGCCCTCACCCAGGCCGACTGGCCGCCGCAGTCCTGCGCGAGTCTTGGTCTCGGCCCGCTGCCCAATGCCGAGGATTCCCGAGACCTGATGTTCACGGCGGCCCGGGACAGCTTCGCCGAGTGCTACCGGTTATCCGACCCGCATGTGATCCCGGTGCCGGACGGGTTGGCGCGGGACGAGTTCGGGCTCACCCTGGCCGTGCACATGGCCGCACTGGTCGCCGTCGATCGTCACGCCCACGCCGCCGCACCGCAGCCGCTTGCGGACATGACCGGTCTGACCGCCTATCTGCTGGACCGGGAGCACCACCACTGGCGCGCCCTCTACGACACGGGCGCCACCCGCGCGGGCGTGGACCCGGCTGGCGGACGCGTCGCATTCGACACCGCCCCGGAGCAGATGACCCGGGCGGTGTTCGCAGCCGCGCTCACCGGCCCGCTTGGCTACCGGAACGCCAAAAGCGGCCCTGGGCACCGTCGGCATCGGTGCCGACGCCGACCGCGTGCTCGACGACCACACGGTCTGCTACCCACCCGCCGACCCCCGCACTGTCCTCGAACCCCTCTACCCCGACCGGCTCGCCGAGGACTTCCTGGCCCTCTGCCTGCCCGGCCACGACATCCCGGGCGACTGGGCCAAGGCCTGGGCCGCCGACGCCCCCAAGTTCCTACTCGCCACGACGGGCGGCCTGCCGCCCTACGCCGCCCGCGCGATCACCTTCCTCAACGCCGCCACCGAGCGATGGCCCCACGTCATCGAAACCCTGCAAACCCTTGAACCTCTCCTTCCCACCAACCCCGCCGACGCACACGACGAACTCGCCGTCGCCATGGCCGATCTCGTCGACCGCCTCGCCGCCCGCCGGCTGGCCACGATCACGGACCCGGCCACCCGCGCGATGATCTACGACCACCTCGGCCTGTGGCAGGGCCGAGCCGGCCGAACAGAGAAGGTCACCGAGGCGCTCACCGAGGCCACCCGGCTGTACCGCAGCCTGTCCAATGTCGACGGTACCGTCGAACTCCGACTCGCGCGGGCCGCACTCCGCTTGGCCCAGTCGCTGGTGTCGTTGGATATGAACCTGGGCGGCGCTATGGAGCAGGTGGCACGTGCAGCGTATGTACCGCATCCCTTGGCGCGGCCGAGCGAGGCGACGGCGGCAATCCGTGAGGCCGTCGACATCCTCCGGCGGCTGGCGCGCGACAACGCCGACTACGAAAAGGAGTTCGCCGACGCACTGTTTGTCGCGGCCTTCCACTCGACGTATCTGGGGCAGCCTGGGCAGGCCGTGGAGTTCGCCCGCGAGGCCCACGAACTGGTCGGCCGGCTCGCGGACGGGAATCCCGCCAAGTGGGCGCAGGGGATTCCCCTCACGCGGTTGACGCTCGCTACGACACTGGCCGAACTGGAACCAGCACTGGCAGCGGAACTCGCCCGTGAGACTGTCGACGGCGCCCGCCAGCCGGCGCGCGACAATCTCGCCACATACGGTCACGACTTCGCCGCCAGGCTGATAATCCACGCTGCGCTACTGCTGAGATTCGGGCAGATCGAGGAGGCACTGGCCGCAGTGCATGAGGCAGTGGCCGCAGAGATCTGCTATCGCGAGGCGCGAGGCGCCTCCGATGACGGAGACGTCTGGTCCTTGATCCTGATGCTGACCGTTGTCGAAGTATGGACGCACGCATCGACGGACAGCGCGCCCACCGCCTTGGCAGCGACGCAGGAGATG
Organism: Pseudonocardiaceae bacterium; assembly: GCA_036270375.1. Lineage (GTDB taxonomy): Bacteria > Actinomycetota > Actinomycetes > Mycobacteriales > Pseudonocardiaceae > DATEPR01. Next base: position 2,316 of record DATBCR010000087.1, read on the forward strand.
CTCCGTCGACTGTCGCTGCACCCTCCCGCTGGAAGCAGGTCTGCCTTGCTCCTCGTCTTCCTGAACCTGATCCACTACCTACAACGGTTGGGACGATGGGAGGAGATCCTGGCCACGCAGCGTGTGGTGATCGACCTCATCAAGTCGTCGGACGAGATTCTCAGCGATGGCGGCTTCCTTGGCAGCATGGGCGCCGTCGGCGTGTTGTTCGTGATCAGCAGCATGTTAGCGAGCCTGGGACAGTGGGCGGAGGCGCTGGCCGCCATCAACGAGACCGCCGCCCAACTTTATGCGAATGGCGCAACCGACTCGCTGGAGTACGGTCTCAGCGGTGCGATCGCGTACACCGTCGCGTTCATGGTGAACCTGGAGGTCGGCGAGACGACCAATTATTACCGCCTGCTGGCGCGGGATGAGGCAATAGCGGTGCTCCACCAGTTCGCGGCGACATACCGTCAGCTGGCACACGAGAATCCGGCCAGGCACGAACTTGGCCTCGCAGTAATCCTGAAGATTCGCTCCGAGTCACTGTGGCTACTCGGGCGGCGGGAGGAGGCACTCAGCGCCGGCGAGGAAGCAGTTCAACTGCGCCGTCGGCAGGCCCAGAACGGCACGGCTGAGCACGAACGCCACCTGGCCCTCGCGCTGCGGCGCCTCGCTGAAAAGTCGGGGGACCTCGGGCGGCACGACGAGGCGGTGGTCGCGGCGCGGGAGTCCGCCGACATCTATGGCCGACTGGGGCCGGAACACGCTGTCGGCAAAGCGCTGCATCTTGTCGCGGTGAATATGCGACAGGTACGGCCGGCGGAGACTGTGGCTCCTGCCGAGGAAGCCGCCTCGGCGCCGGTCGCGCCCGATGACCGGTGATGGTTGTCCGGTCGCACCAACGTGCAGCGCGGTGTACACCAAGGTCTGTCGGTCAGCGGGTGACGTTGTCGTGGCCGGTGGCGGCATTCTCGATCCGGTAAGCCTGCGCGGGGCAGTCGCCGGACTGGAGGCCGCCGTGATTCATGAGGTTGATCTGGCGCTCCGCCAACTGGTCAAGGACGAGGCGCTGTACGAGACGGAACTGGAGATCGCGTTCGACGCGCCCACAAAGGACTGGGCCGCCCGCCGTAACGCGCCCACCGTCAACGTGTACCTCTACGACATCCGCGAGGATTTGCGGCGCCGGCAGCGGGGCATGCTCAACGAGTACGACACCCAGTCCGGTCGGCAGGTCGTCGCCCGGCATCTGCCGCCCCGCCAGATCAAACTGTCCTACCTCGTGACCGCGTGGACGCAGCGCGCCGAGGACGAGCATCGGCTGTTGTCCCGGCTGCTGTCCGGGTTCCTGCGTTACGAGGCGATGCCGGCCCGGCTGCTCACCGGGTCGCTCGCCGAGCTCGGCCTTCCGGTGGCCGTGACGGTGGCGCTGCCCCCGCCGGAGGACCGCGCGTTCGCCGACGTCTGGACCGCCCTTGGCGGCGAGCTGAAACCGTCGCTGGACGTCGTGGTCTCCGCGCCGATCGAGAGCGGTCAGGTCTTCCCGGCCGGCCCGCCGGTCACCGAAGGCATGACGCTCGACGTGGTCGGCGACGACGGCTCGGTCGCGCACCGGGTCACCGTGGCCGACGACGGGGAGCACCGGGTGGCCATGACACGCCGGCGCGAGCAGGTATGAACGCGCCGGGGCTGACCCACATCTTCGACCGCCTCGCCCTGCTGGAGCGGCGGATCCGGGACGCGGTCGCCGCGCGCCGGATCACCGATCCACACCCTGACGACGCGTTCCGCGGCCTCTACCTGTCCGACGAGGCGATCGACGCTCTGCTCAAGGGGCACCGCGAACCCGCAGCCCCGCCCGTCGCGCACACCGATGCGGACGGCCGGCTCGGCCGGTTGTCGTGCACCGCGAACCTGACCCCCATCGACGTCGAACTGCTGCTGGTGGCGCTCGCGCCGGACGTCGACAGCCGGTTCGAGCAGTTCTACGGCTACCTCAACGACGACGTCACCCGCCGCCGGGCCAGCGCCGGGCTGGCGCTGCGGCTGTGCGGCATGCCGGAGGCGGCCGCCGTCGGTCGGGCCCGGCTCGACTCGGGTGCGCCGCTGGTCGCGGCCGGCCTGCTCACCGTCGACGACGCCGACCGGCCGTTCCTGTCCCGGTCGCTGCGCGTGCCCGACCGCGTGGTCAACCACCTGCTCGGCGACGACCGCCTTGACCCGGCACTGGCCGGCGTCGCCAAGCTCGCCGAGTCCATTGTGGACGATATGCCGGACACCGACCGGCTCGCGGCGGCCGTGAACCACCCGGTCCGGCTGGTGTACCTGCGGGAGCGGCCCGGCGGCGGGGCGGGCGAACTGGCCTGCGCCGCGCTTGCCAAGGCCGGTTTTCCCGCGCTGACCGTCGATCTGGCGCGGCTGACCGCGGAACCCGACCGGCGGGAACTGGCCACGGCCCTGCTGCGGGAGGCCGTCGTGCGCGGCGCCGGTGTGGTGATCGGGCCGGTCACCGACGCCGGTGGCGCCGCCGTGCTGGCGTGCCTCGCGCACGCGGCGGTACCGATCGTGGCACACGGCGGGCAACTGTGGGATCCACAGTGGAGCGTCACGACACCGTTGCAGTACGAGGTGCCGGCGTTACCGGCGGCCGGCCGGGCCCGGTGTTGGACGTCGCACCTCGACGGACGGCTCGCGCCCGGTGTCGATCCGGCCGAGGTGACCGCGCATTTCGTGCTCGGACCGACGCAGATCGGCAACGCGGCGCGCGCCGCCGCACTGTCGGCGCTGCTGGATCACGGTGATGTGGACGCGGGACACCTGCGGGCCGGCGCGCGCAGCCAGAACGCGGCCGGGCTGGAGCGGTTGTCCCGGCGCATCGAGCCCGCCGTGCGCTGGGACGATCTGGTGCTGCCGTCCGGCGTGCTGACCCTGTTGCGGGAACTGGTCTCCCGCGCCCGGTTCCGGGACCGGGTGCTGGACCAGTGGCGGATGCGGCCGGGTGGCGGCCGGGGCAAGGGCGTCACCGGCCTCTTCGCCGGCGATTCGGGTACCGGCAAGACGATGTCCGCCGAGGTGGTGGCCGCCGGACTCGGGCTGGACCTGTACGTGGTCAACCTGGCGACCGTGGTGGACAAGTACGTCGGCGAGACGGAGAAGAACCTGGAACGGATCTTCACCGAGGCCGCGGGCGTGAACGGGGTGCTGCTGTTCGACGAGGCGGACGCGATCTTCGGCAAGCGGTCCGAAGTGCGGGACGCACACGACCGCTACGCCAACATCGAGAGCGCGTACCTGTTGCAGCGGATGGAGACATTCGACGGCATCGCGGTGCTGGCCACCAACCTGCGAGCGAACCTGGACGAGGCGTTCACCCGGCGCATCGACATCGTGGTCGACTTTCCGCTGCCGGACCCCGAACTGCGTCATCGGCTGTGGGACAACTGCCTTGGACCGGTCTTGCCGAGGGCGGGTGACCTTGACCTGGCCTTCCTGGCGTCGGCGTTCGAACTGGCCGGCGGCCACATCCGCTCCGCGGCCGTCACGGCGGCATACCTGGCCGCTGCGGCCGGACGGCCGGTTGGCATGGCCGACCTGGTCGGCGCGGTCGCCCGCGAGTACCGCAAGCTGGGCCGACTGTGCTTGGAGCGCGAGTTCGGCCCGTACCTGGAACTGGCCACGTTGCCCTGAGGTGCAGTCCCCGCAACACCAAGGGGCGCTCGACGGGCGCTGTTCGGGCACCGGGTGTCGGGGCAGAATTGGTGGATGCGCGGGTATGGCCACGAACATGATGTCGAGACGAGCCACCGCCCCCGGGGCGACCGGATCGAGCGCGACGGCCTGGCATTGCTGGGCCGTGCCGCCGCCGCCGGCCGGGTCGACGCCCTCGGCGCCGACGGCACGCTCGGGCTCCAGCGGGCGGCCGGCAACGCGGCCGTGGGGACATTGCTGGCGGACGAGCCGTCCCCGGTGCACACGGTGGTCAACTCCGGTGGCGGCACCGCGTTGGACGCGGACGTGCGGACGGACATGGAATCCCGCCTGGGCCACGACTTCGGCGACGTGCGGGTGCACACCGACGGCACGGCACACGAGTCGGCGAGGTCGGTCAACGCGCACGCGTACACGGTGGGCTCGAACATCGTCTTCCAGCGCGGCCGCTACGACCCGTCGTCCGACGCGGGCCGGCACATGCTGGCGCACGAGTTGACACACGTGGTGCAACAGCGCAGCGGCCCCGTGGACGGGACGGACGCGGGTGGCGGGGTCCGGGTCAGCGATCCGTCCGACCGGTTCGAACGCGAGGCGGTGGCCACCGCTGACCGGGTGATGTCCGGTCCGAACGCGGTGACGCAGCGCTGCGCGGACGGATCGGCGCACGAGGAAGCGGTGCAGCGCACGGCAGTTCCCACGGCAGTTCCCGATGAAGAGGAACAGGCGCCGGCCCAGACTTATGTGCAGCGCGAGGAAGACGAAGAACCGGAACAAGCCTGACCGGTGCGGTCCCGCTGCTCAGTAGTCCTGTTCCGCCGCCAGCCGTTCCCAGCGGGCGCGGTCCTGGGGCCGCAGCGTGACGAGCGACTCCTCGGCGGCCTGCCGAACCAGGACATCCTGGCTGGCGAGCAGATGCAGCAGCGCGTCGACCGACTGTTCGGAGTCGTACCAGGCGAGCTCCGTCGCCGCGTACCAGCGAGGTGAGCGCGTGGTCCGTGCGCGTTCGGCTTCGTGCAACAGGGTCCGGTGGATGCGCGGATCGCGATAGGACTCCATGGCCTTGAGCGCGTGCAGGACGACCGTCTCGTCGCGATCGTGCTCCACCAGGTCGACCAATGCGGGGATGGCGCGGTCATCGGCGACTTCACCGAGGCCGTACGCAACCGTCCCGCGTATCTCCGGGTCGGGATCGGCAACCGCGGCGAGCAGCAGTTCCAGCAGGCCGTCGGCCCGCTCCGCTATCGCTTCGTCGATTCGTGCCTCGCGGTTGATCGACTCGGCGTCGCGCTCCGTCGTCACCGCTTGGCCCGGGACAGGTATTCAGCCGGAATACGGCCCTCGATCAGTACTTCGCGGTTCTTCTCCATGATGGTTCGGACATCGCCGGCGAGCTTCCGGATCTTCGGCTTCTCGGCCTTCATCATCGCCTCGACGTCCTGCGGTTCCAAAATCTGGATGACTCCTTTCTTCTTGAGGTCGAGCAACGCTTCCCACACTGCCTTGGCGATGACGTCCTTCCTGGTGAACTTGGCCGCGCCGCCCTTCGCGCTGCCAATGATCTCAGAGAAGGATACGTACCGACTGGTCGCTTCGCCTTGCTTCTCGCGCACGTGTTCCCAGGGGGTCTGGATGTCGGCCTCGGCGGCCTCTTCGCTGCCGATGGGTAGCCCGACGCCGGTTCCCTCGCGCCACTCATCGTCACCCCGGAACAGGAAGCGTCGACTACCGGCATCCTCACTGGCCTTGGCGACCTCCTCGGCCAACTTGATGGTGTCGCCTTCCGACACCTCCACCTCGCCAACCTGCTCTTCCGGGCTCGCGGTGGCCATGATCGTGTAATGTCCCGGCCGGTCCTCGGCGAGCTTGGCTGTCAACGACGTGAGCCCTTCCGGTCGCAGCGTCCCCAGGATGTTCCGCAGGACGTCGTTCAACCCGGCACGGTCGGTGAATTTCGTCGACGCCGCGCTCGAAACCATGTCGTGCGCTTTCTTCTTGACCGCCTTGCTGGTGTCGGTGTCGCCGGTCTTCTTCTTGCCCAGTTTGCCCAGCAGTTTCTTGCCGGCCTTGACGACCGTGCCGACGACCATGTCGATGACCTTGCCAACCGGGGCCTGGATCTTCTCGAGGACACCCCGGATCTTCTCCGAGATACCGCCCAGCCCCAACAGGTTCGCCAGGAAACCGATGACCAGCGGGACCGCCCTGGCCAAGGTCTTCTCGATCAGGCCCGCGACGGCGCCGACGCCGCCGCGTGCGATCGACTCGATCGAGTCGAGGACCGAGTCGACGAACTCCTTGATCTGGGCCGCGCGTTCGACGAAGAACATCACGATGTCGTAGATCGCCTTGCACGCCTTGATGAACGCGGCCGCCGGGTTGAGCAGCGAGATGATCCAGGTGATGCCGGCCTGCACGATCTTCTCGACCACGAACTCCTTGATCTCGCCGAGCACCATCTCCTTCAGGTCGCCCAGTTTCTCGATCACCCACCGCCACAGGCCGGGCAGGCCCTCCGTGACCAGGGTCTTGACCACGTCGACCGTGCCTTCCAGCACCTTGAGCACCGGCTCCGGCACGAACCGCAGGATGCGCGCCCGGACGCTGGCCCACGTCAGGCCGAGCACGGACAGCACCATCCGCAGGATTCCCTTGGCGTCCAGTGCCTCCGGGATCTCGATGCCGGCGTCCGCCAGGTTGCCGAGCAGCCAGCCCTTGAGGCCCGTCTTGAGGTGCTCGACGATGTTCGCGCCGAAGTTCAGCACGCCGGTCTTCACCGCGTTGACCAGGTTGCCGAGGAACTCGATCGGCCGTTGGACGATCAGGTCGATCGCGTTCGCCGCCCTGGCCAGCACACCCAGCAGCATGTCCTTGAGCTGCTTGATGGTCTCGATCGCGCCGCCGATCGCGTCCTTTGCCTGGTCCCACAAGCCTTTGTTCGCCGCCTGCAGGTTCTTGATCTCGTCGTCGACGGCGCCGCGCGCGGCCACGTACCGCTGCGCGAGATCCTCGACCAGCGCCTGCTGCTTGTCGTCGACCGACTTCGCGAGCTCGTCGAACTGGCCGCCGAACTCCTGCGCCGCCTCGCCGGCCATCGTGCGCAGCGCCGCCGGCTGCTCGGCGACCTTCTGCCGGACCCGGTCGCGGCCGTCGGCGATCAGCTGCTTGGCGCTGGTCAGCTGTTGGCCGACGAAATCGGCGATGCCCGCGATGACCGCCCGCATCTTTGTTTCGTAGACCTGCTTTGCCTGGCCGAAGATGGCGTTCGCCTCGGCGGGCAGGCCGGCGAACAGGTCGTACGCCCACCGGGCCGCGCCGCTGACACCGTCGTAGCGCTCGTCCTTGTACTTGCGCATCCGGGCCTGGTGGTCGGCGGTGAATGCCGCCCTCGCATCGCGTTCCCCGGCCTCGAAGCGCTTGCCGACCTGGTCGTCCAGTCCGGTGAGGACGGTCTCGACCTGTGTCCTGGTCCCGTCGAAGATCGCCTTGATCTCACCGGCGATCCGCGCGCGTTGCTGCTCGTCCTTGGCCTTGCCGGTGGACTTGGCGCCGGCCGTCCGCTGCCCCGTCGTCTGGTGCGTGCCGAGCATGCCGGTGATCGCGGTCTGGCCAGCTGTCCTGGCCGCCGCGGTGGCCGCCGTGAGCTGTTGGTCCTCGGTGGCGCGGACGGCGGCGGGAGCGGTCTCGGTGTGCTGCTCGCCCGTTTTCTTCGCGGCGAGGGCGTCGGTGAACTGGGGTTCGTTCGACTGTGCCAGTTGGCCTTCGGTGACGCCGGCGTCGGACATGGCGTGGTCGGTCGCGCACCCCTCGGCCCGCAGGTCCGTCTGTTCCGGTGGCGCTTTGGCCGGCACGGCACCGGTCGTGTCCGGCGCGGCGATCGCGGGTGGTGGCGTGGTCGGGGGGAGTGGCGTGACGGGCTTGTCCACCGCGTGGCTGGTGTCCGGCGTCGCCATGGTCCGGTCGGTGACGTCCTTGGCCGATGCGTTCTTGGCGCCGGTCACCGTGCCGCGCACGTCGGCGACGATCTGGTCGGCCTTGCCGGACGTGGCGAACTTGTCCGCCTCGTCGAGATTCTTCGGTGCCTGTTTGGCGACGGCGGCGTTGACGGCCGCGATGAACGCGGCCTTGTCGAACCCGCCCGTCTTGGCCGCCGCCATCTGGTCCGTCTGTGCCGCCCTGGCCTGTGCCTCCTTGTCGTCGGGCGGTGCGACGGCGGCGTCCTGGACCTGCCTTGCCTCGGCAGCCGGCGCGGGATGGTCCTTGACGGCCTTCGACTTGACGGTGATGTCCTGCCGTACCGACGCGAACCGTGGATCGTTCGCCGGCGCGAGACCAACCGGCGCGACCGGTGGCGCGGGGCATGCCGTCGCGTCGCGTTGGAGCGCTGTCGCGGCGGTGCGCAGCAGGCCGCTCACCGCGGCGTTGCCGGCGGCTGCTTGCAGGCGCAACACCGCGGGTGAGCCGGTGCCGGCCGGCCGTTGGCGTGTGGGGTTGCGCGTGGGGCGGTCGCGTGGCGGCTCGCGCACCGGGCCAGGCACCATGCCCCACCCTCTCCGTTCGTCGTGCGCCCGAACAACCGGAGCCGGGGCGGCCTTCGGGGTAGCCGTGTTGCCCCTAGGTGCAGCGGGCTAACGCACGCTTCGGCGTGCCGTGAACGTGTTGGGACAGTTGAAGATCTCGCTGGTCGCCGAGCCCACGACCACGTCGAGGGCGCCGTCGAGGCCGGTCAGGTGCAGTGCGTTGACGGTGAGACCGTTATCCGCGCTGGTCACCGGGCTCTGCTCGTCGACGACGAGTTGCGCGGACCCGCCGCCGATGGCGATCGTCGTGCCGGGGCCGACGTTCGTGTTCACCTGCTGGCCGCCGATGGTCAGGTTGGTGATCGTGGTCGTCCCGCTGGTCGCGGCGCACGTGGTGCTCGACGTGGCTTTGACCGTGGTGGCCAGGATGACGGGCAGTTCAGGAATGGCGATCGAGATGTGGTCGAGCGTGGCCGTCACGGTCGACGTGCCCGGTGCCAGCGCGGTGGTGACGTTGGCGCACAACGTGTCCGCGTTGATCGCGGCCAGCGCGCCGCCGTGCGCGGCGCACGGCACCGTCAGGGAGCCGGAGTCGGCGGATCGGACCGTGCCAGTGTCTGGAACGGGTGCGACACGGCGGGACAGCGACGGCAGGTCGATGGTGGCGCTGAAACCGAAGGCACGTCCGGTGAGGAATTCGAGCCGCGCGAATGCCGATGTGCTGGCGGGCTGGTAGAAAGCGTCACCGCCGAAGACCGCGGTGATCCCGACCGTCCCGTCCGTGTTCAGCGGCTGGTTGACCGACGCGATCGTGCAACCGGCCAGGCCGAGGGCGTCCGTGACGCCGACGCAGGTCTGGGCGGTCGTACCAGAACCAAGGGTGAAGACCACAGGACGATTCACGATCGAGGTAATGCCGTCTTCACGCAGCACGCCGGACAGACCGGCCACGGTGCCGTTGGCGATCTGTGTCTCGCCGGCGTAGAACAGCGTGGTTTCCTCGTGTGTCACGGTGAAGGCCGTCGACGTCGATGACGGCAGCAGCGCGGCGCCGTTGCCCCCGAACGTGACACTGATAGTGACGGTGATGGCCGCATCGACCGGTGTGACCGTGCATTGCCCGAAGCCTGCGCTGTCGGTGGTCGCGACGCAGGGGAACGCGCTGCCCAGTTTCAGGCTGATCTGCTGGTTCGGGATCGGGGTGCCGTTGTTGGCGTCGGTGAGACGGGCGGTCAGGATCGCCGGGTCGTCGAAATCGCCGCTCGTCTGTCCGAGATAGGTGAGGGCGGTCGCGCGAGCTGTCCAGACGATGGTGGTCTTGTTGCTGGAATGGGTGATCGTGTCGGTGAAGCTGGCCTGCACGATGTCCGGGTCGGGGCTGGGGCCGGTGTTGTTGCTGACGGTGAACTGGGCTTCGCCGGCGGCGTTCGTCACCGCGCTGCCAGTCTGGCCGGCGTCCGGGCCGGACAGTACGGAGAAACTGACCGCGATACCGGCACGCGGTTTCCCACTGGAGTCCACCACGGTCGCGGTCTCGACCTGGCTGGTGCCGACCGGATCCGTCGCGGTCGGCGGGTCGAGTTTGATTCCGGTCGCCGGGTTGGTGCAGGGCAGGCCATCGGGGTGGAACGCCTGTGCGAGCCCGTTGTCGAAAACCTGCTTGAGGTGCCCCGACGGGCCAGTGGTGCGCCAGAAGTCCTCACCATCGTAGATCGCGAGACCGCCGTTGGTGGTGCGAGCATAAGCTTCGACGTTACCGGTGTTGCCTCGGCTGTTGGTTGCCGTGATCGACGAGCACCAACCGCCGGCGTTGCGGGTGAATGTATTGGCGTCGGCGAGCGCATCCTCACCCACGCCGGGGGCTGTCACGAGGTTTGTCAGCGTGCTGGGTTCGATGAAGCCGTAGCTGCCGCCGCTGCCCCCTGGCCCTGGCGAGTCGGTGGTGAACGGGAACAGGAAGCCGCTGTAGTCGGCGGCGCCATTCACGGCAACGTTGTCCGAGCAGCGATCGGCGTCGAAGATCATCACCTTCCCACCGTTTTCCAGGAATGCGTTGATCGCGGTTTCGGCGGCCCGGTGGGCGTTGATGTCACAGACCTCGTAGAGGACGATCGTGTCGAATCCGTTCAATGCGTTACCCGGCGCCGCGTCAATGCTAGGAACTGACACATTGGTGAAAGTTGCGCCATTATATGTGCTACCGGATCCGATTGGTGCACCGGTAATAGCATTGGTGAAAATGCTCGATCCCGGATCTGCGGCCAACAGTGGAGGCGAAGGATCGTTCACGCCCATGCCGAAGTCGAACACGTAGGCGACACTGTGGGAGGCGAACAGG
>DATBCR010000088.1:0-8701 GCA_036270375.1 Pseudonocardiaceae bacterium
TCACCTCGTACGAACAGCGGCCGGCCGGCTACGAGCGGTGGCCGGCGCTCCGCCACGGCGACGTCTATGGCCTGTCGGAGATCGGTGACGTTGCCTGGCAGGAGGTCGACAGTCGCAGTTGGGACGTGCACGAGGACCTTGTGCACGTCGAGATCCTGCCCACGGTCACCGACGGTTCGCTTGTGGTCGGCGAACTGGTCGCGACGGACCTGACGAACGACGTGATGCCGCTGGTGCGCTACCGGACCGGCGACCTGGCGGTCGGTCGGCAGGTCGACGGTCGGCTGGTGGCGCTGCACCAGGTCGTCGGCCGCCGAATCGCCGCACGCGGCACCGCGTTGGCGGGAGTCGACCTGCTGTCCACGATGGTGCCGACCCTGCTCGACACCGGATGCCGGTTCGCGGTCGGTGCCGGCGTGACCCACGTGGGCGTCTGGCTGGAAGACGCCTCCGACCAGGCTGTTCTGGCGATTACCCGCCGCCTGGCCGACGAGTTGCCACTGGTGCGGGTCAGTTCGGATCCGGGGGTGCTGGCAGGGCTCCAGTCGGTCCTCAAGGCGCCTGACCTGAATTGGGCAGCCCATGGGTGAGTGGCTGGTCCCGGTATCCCGAACGGGTGGCTGTGGGTGCGCGCCGGGTGGCGTACTGACCACCCTGACGGCCCAGATTTCGGTGTGCGGTCCGCGGACGGACGTGCCGGCGGTGCTGTGGCTGCCGCCCGGGCCTGGCATCGGCCACCAGATCATCCGCGCGCTTGGCGCGGCGTTGACCGGTGCGGTACGGCCACTGCTGGTGGAGTACCCCGGCCATGGTGCCGGCGCGCACCCGCCCCGTGATCGGGAGGCCCTTGTCGCCGATCTGGTCCTGGCGGCCGAGGCGGCCGGCGATCCGGTGCTGCTCGGGCATTCGTGGGGAGCGGACCTGGCGGTCACCGTTGCCGCTCGCCGCCCGCCGCCCGCTCTCGTCCTGATCAGTCCGCCGCCGACGGTGACCAGGGCGATCGGGTGGACCGACGGGAGCAGCACGGTGCGGCAGCGGGTTGCCGGCCGTACTTCGCACGCGGACTGGTTCCGGCGCTATCTGCTCGATTACGCGTTGCCGCTCGGCCTTGCCAACGATCGCGAACGTGCGCGGCGACTGCTCGCCGACGTACCGACATTCGATCTGGCATGGCGGATGCTGCGGCGAACGGCGGACCCGCTACCGCTGCCGCTGCGCCTGCGCGGACTGTCGATTCCGACGCTCGTCCTGTACGGACGACAGGACGATCTACTCGACCGCGCGGATATGGCGGCGATGGCGGAACTGGACCGGGTGACGATCGTCGGCGTGCCCGGTGGCCACTATCCGTACCTCGATTCACCGGTCCAGACCCGTGCCGCCGTGGTGGATTTCGTGGCGGATGTGCTGGCTTCGGTGCACACGGACGGAGCCGCGTCGTGACAGCCGGGATCCAACGCGGACGCAGGGTCGCCGTCATCGGCGCGCACGGCCGCATCGCGACGGCGGCCGGCGCGCGACTCGTCACCGAAGGACACGACGTGACCGGATACGCCCGCCGCCGCGCCGACGGCGGCACGCCCGCGCATCCGTTCCCGGTCCGGACGCTGGACATCGACGATCCCGCACGCCTCACCGACGCCCTCACCGGCTTCGACACGGTCCTGTATGCCGTCGGAGCGCACCATGGAGCCGTGGAGATCATGACCGCGCTCGAAGTGTTCGAGATCAATGCCCTTGCCGCACAGCGAGCAGCACTGGCCGCCCACCTTGGCGGTGCACGTCAGTTCATCTACCTCAGCTCGACAGCCGCCATGGCCGCGGGCGAGAACGACGGGGCGGCCCAGGGCGCCTACGTGCGCTCCAAGGCTCTGGCGGAACGGACGTTGCCGAGGTGTTTTCCCGGTGCCCTCACCATTCTTCGGCTCGGTTGGGTGATCGATCCGACCGATGAGGTCGCGCGACGCCAACTGTGGCCGGCCGAGGGTCGTCAGGTCATCGTCGGCCAACTCCCGGTCCCAATGGTGGCGCTGGACGATGTGGCCCGTGCCATCGCGACACTGACGCGCCATGACGGGCCGGAATTACTGGGCATCGTCGACCTCGTCGGCGGCTGTCCCAGCCAGCGCGCGCTCTACGACCTGGTCGAGCGGCTGTCCGACCGGCGGATGCGGGTGACGGACGTCGGCACGATCGACCGCATGACCCGGTTGGCGAGCCTGCGCCGCGAATCCGCCGAGCCGCCAACCTGGCTGACGCAGTCGGTGCCCACGTGCGCGGTCGACTGGGCCACCTACGGCCTGCCGCTGCGGTCCTGGCAGGACTGCGTGCACCTGCTGCGCGACGTCGAGCCATCGGCGGACGGCTCATGAGCAGGTTGACCGTGCTGTGGCGCCAGTATGCCGCCGTGCTGGGCACGCCGTCGGCACGCCGGTTCACCGTGGCGGCATTCGTCGGCCGTCTGCCAACCACCATGTTCGCGCTGGTGCTCACCGCGTTGCTGCGGTCGTTCGGTTGGAACTACGCCGAGATCGGTGCGGTCATCGCCGCATCGGCACTGTGTACGGCCGTGGCGTCGCCGGTGCTGGGTCGCCTCGCGGACAGCCGAGGTCAGCGGCCGGTCGCGTTGGCGTCCGTGTCCGTCTACACGGTCGGGCTGCTCACCATCGTCCTGATCGGCAGCGCGTTGCCGTACGTCGCCGTGCTCGTGATCGCCGCCGCGTCGGGAGCGGCGAATCCGCCGCTTGCGGTACTTGTGCGCGGCCGTTGGTCCAACCACCTTGTCCGCCGGGAAAACCTCACTCGTGCATTCGCTTGGGAGACCGCGCTGGAGGGCGTCGGATGGGTGATCGGGCCTCTGCTCGGCTCCGGGCTGATCAGCTTCCTCGGTCCACGGCCGACAGTCGCATGTGCCTTGTTGTTCACCGTGGCCGGCACGATCTGGTTCGCGCTGCTCGACAGCGCTCCGCGCGGCCGGGGCGCCGGTCCGACGTCGCGCGGGCGACTGCCGCTGCCGTCGCGAGAAGTCCGGCATCGAATTCTGTCCTTTGTGGCCATTGGTGGCATGTTGGGCAGCGTCGACCTCGGCCTGGTGGCGTACGGGCTGGCATGGAACCGGAATCTGGCCGGCGTGTTCCTGACCGCGTTCGCGGTCGGCGGCGCGGTGGGCTCGTTGACCGCGGGTGCCGCGACGTCGCACGTGAGCACGGTTCGCCGGCTGCGCTTGGCCGGTCTGTGCACCGTTGTGTCCATGATCGCCCTGATACTCGCCTCGACACCGCTGACCGTGGCGGGCGCGGCAACCCTCGGTGGTGCCTCACTCACGCCGTTCATGTCGCTCACCTACGCGGCGCTCGGCGAAGCGGTGTCCGAGCAGCTCGTGTCCGAGGCGGTCGGGTGGGCCGCGGGCGGTGTCGGCCTGGGTATTTCCGGCGGGACCGTCGTCGCCGGCTGGATCCTCGACGGAAACGCGCGGTCCGCGGTCTTCGGGTTCGCGGCCGCGCTCGGCGTGCTGGTGCTGGTGCTGGGGTATCTGTCCACCCGGCGGCAACGTGCGGAGCTGGGGAGCTGATCATGCCTGGCCGCTTGCCTGATCTCGTGTTGTGGGACGTCGACCGCACACTGTTGGACGCGGGCCCGGCGACGCACACCGCGATGACCGCCGCGCTCCGCATCGCCGCGGGCGTGGAACTGGGGGACGACACGGGCAAGCAGCTGACCGGGACCACCGATCGGGCCGTCATTCGCGGTGCGCTGCGCGGCGCAGGCTGGTCGGAGCCGATGATCGACAAGCGGTTGCCGGCGGTCCTGGCCGAACTCGTCGAGCAGTTCGGCCGGCTTCGGCACCGCGTCCACGCGGAGGGCGGAGTGCTGCCCGGCGTCGCGGCGGCACTGGCGGCCCTCGGCCGGTACGGAACCGTGCACGGACTTGTCACCGGTGCGGTGGCGGCGAACACCGCACTGAAGTTGCGCGTCTTCGACCTCGACGGCTGGTTCGGCGGCGGCCCTGCGGCCTACGGTGACGACCACGAGGATCGCCGTGCGCTGGTGTCGACCGCCCTGCGACGTGCGGCCGCCGACTTTCCCAAAGCGCTGTGCCGCCAACATGTCTGGCTGGTTGGCGACACCCCGAACGACGCGGATGCGGGCCGGGCGGCCGGGCTGCGCACGCTACTCGTCGGCACGGGCCTGTACTCGCCGGCCGAGTTGCGACGTGCGAGTGCCGACCGGTTCCTACCCGATCTGTCGGACTGCCAGGCAGTACTGCGTGCCTTGACGACCGAGGAGCCTCGACGGCTCTGACTTATTTGGGGGTGATCGACCATGGATCGTGCGGACGGCGCAGATCGCGTGTCGTTCGAGGAGCTCTTGGCGGCATGGGGAAACGACGCCGTGCCGGGCCCACCACGTCCCGGATCTCATCGCACCGATGTCCGGTCCGTGACTGTCCACGGCAGACCGTATGTCGGCCGTCGTACCGATCGCTCGGAGATGTCGCTGGACTGGGAGTGGACGCTACTGGCGCACCTGGAACGCAAGGGCGTCCCGGTGCCGCGTCCGCTGCCGACCGTCGACGGCAGCCTGTGGCACGGCGGCCTGATGCTGACCGAACGACTCGATGGGCCACATCCGGAGACCGACGCCGACTGGTTGCGCGTGATCGCGGTACTGCGTGCCATTCACTCCCACACCCGTGATTGGCCACAACGCCCCGGTGTCCGTCCGACGGACGCCGAGGGGATCGGCGACGGCTGGGGTGTGGTGGTCGGCCGTACCCGTCGGCGTGACATCACCATGACCGAAGCCGGCCCGGTGTTCGTCGACTGGGACGAAGCGCGGTTCGGCCCGCAGGTCCTGGACTTCACAAGCGAAGGCTTCCCGTACGAGCTCGCCGGCCTCACCGAGGCCGACGTCCAGCACTGGATACGGCAATGGTTGAAATCCTGATATCGCAAGGGGGAAGACATGCCCATCCCGGACGCATCGACATTGACCAGCGCCGACGTGATCGCCGGCCTGCGGGCACTGCTGACGCAGTGCGTGCCAGACGAGCCGGACGCTGACGCGGCGATTCGATCGCTCGACTCGCTCGGTCTGGTGGAGTTCATCGTGGCGGTCGAACGCCACTTCCAACTCGAGATCCCGGACACGGAACTGTCCGACCAGAGCCTCGGCTCGGTCGCCGCGCTGGCCGACCTGCTCGTACGGCTGCGGGGGCGGTGAGCGGGATGGCACAGCAACGGCGTGTGCTCCGTCATCTGCCCATCGTCGCCGGATTCGATCAAATGCGCGCGCACACAGCGCCCGGAGTGCTGGTGCAGAACCCGGAGATGTCCGCGCGGGTGCGCGACCTCGTGCTGGCGGCGTCCACAGTGGAGATCATCCGGCCCTACCATGGTGTGACGGTCCACGGCGACATGTCCGGCGACCTGGGTGCCGTGTACGCCGGAGACACACCACGGCCCGATCTGACGATCGTGACGGCGGCGGCGGTGCTGCTGTCGGCCGGCCGTCAGGTGACCGTGCGTGACGAGAACGCGTACGCACATCCGGTACCGGGTGATATGACGCCCCAACTGAGGCTCCTCAAGCTCCAGTTGGCGACGTGGCAGGCAGACCTGGCGACCGTCGCGGACATGCGGGCACTCGAGCCAGACATACCGGTTGTCGTGTTCGGTGGGACAGTGGCGAACCTGCCGGCGGATGCCGTCGGCGACAGCATCGTCGGCGACGCGCCGAGCGCACTCGCCGGCCTGTTCGACGTGGCGGACGTGACGCTGATCGACGGTTACCGACTGTTGCCGATGGAACGGTACCGAACGCAGGACGGCACGCTACGCGCCCATCTTCAGGCCAGCCGAGGCTGCGACCGCACATGTCTGTACTGCCCGTATATTCGGACACTCGGCCGCTGGTCCAAGCGCTCGCTGAACTCGTTCCGGCAGGACGTCGAAGGTCTGCGGGACCTTGGCGTCACGGAGATACAGTTCCGGGACCAGGACTTCGCTTCGGACACCGCACACGCGATATCGGTCGCGGAGGTGATGCGGGATGCCGGGCGGGGATCGATCCGTTGGTCCGTCGAGGGAAACCTCGATCAGTTCACCCCCGAACTGCTCGACGCGATGCGGGAGGGCGGTGCGACCGAGGCCATCGTCGGTATCGAGACGGTTGATCCGGCCGTGCTCCGTCATGCCAGGCGAAAGGTCGTACAGGACACGGCAGAACGTCTGGAGCAGGTTGTCCGGCACGGCCTGCGCGCGCGAGGACTGTTCCTGTTCGGCCTTCCCGAGGACAGCTGGGAGCGCGCGAGGGCCACCCTCGACTTCGCGCTCGGCCTCCCTATCCATGCGGCGCAGTTCAACGTCTATTCGCCGCTGCCAGGCGAGAGCTTCGGCTTGGACAGGGTGGCGACCGTCGACGACTTCCTGCCGCTCAAGAACGACTTCAGGTACCGGACGTGCGAAGCGATGACACAGAAGGAGGTCCGGCTCGCGGCCGCATTGGCCGCTCGTATCTTCGATGCCGACCGGGCGGGCGAACTGTCCACCCGTGACCGGCTCATGAGTCGCTTCGCCGCCCCTCGGCCGTGATGCCATGATGCGAACCGAGAACCTATTGGCGGAGATCATCGACGGCCACACCGAGCCTTGGCTCTGGCACGAGGACCGGGCGCTGAGCGGTCGGCAACTGGTATCCCGGCTCACCCCGCGGACGGACGATCGCGGTGGCATGCGACTCGTCCGGGCCACAAGTGCGGTCGCTGCTGTGATTGGGGTCCTACGGGCGCTGAGCGCGGGCGCGACGCCGATCCTCTGGCCATATCGGCTCGCCGTGCCCGACTGGCTCGCGGCCGCGCTGCGGCCGGAGACGCCGGCGGCCACGCGGCTGGCGGAACTGCTGCGCGGTGACGTCGGGCGGGTGATCGGTGTCTGTTCGTCCGGCACGTCGTCGGGTACCGCCAAGGTGGTGTTCCTGGACGTGCGGCGGATGTGGTCCAACGCTCAGGCGATCGCCGCGCGCCTGTCCGCGAGCGGGCCGGTCGACGTCGTCGCTTCCCTGCGCAGCCCCGCGTACGCGGCGGGACTGGTCGGAGACGTGCTCGCCAGCCTCGCGTCGGGCTCGACGGTGTGGTGCCCGTCGGTGTCGGTACCCGAGATCGCCATCGGGCAGATGACGGCGGTGCCGGTCCGTGCGGTGCACTGCACGGCCGCTGTCGCACGCCGGGTCGTGACGGCCCTGCCGGCCGCGCTGGACAGGATCGTCCTGTCCGGCGACATGGTGACGCCCGGCGTCGTCCGACCGCTGGCCGCCGCCGTGCCGCGAGCGGCGCTGTGGACCGGCTACGGCCTGGCCGAAGCCGGCCCTCGGGTTGCCATGGGACAGCTGGAATCCGGATCGTCGGCAGGCCACGCCGGCCGGCTCCTCGACGGCGTGGCCGGACATTTGGTGGACGGCGAACTCGTCGTGTCGACACCGTTCGGGGCGACGGCCGCCCTCGGACCGGCCGGGCCGTACCAGATCCACGGCGACGCGATCCGAACCGGGGATCTTGCCATTCTGGCCCCGGACGGGACCATCCGGATCCGAGGCCGCCGCGCCGGCGCGTTACCGAGCCCGGCCGGCGTGGTGGCAGCAGAAGAAGTCGAGGCGTGCATCGAGGCGACCGGCGTGGAAGCCCAGGTGTATGCCGGACCGGGTGGCTGGCAGATCGACTTGGCACAGGGCACAGGAGCGGACGTCGAGACGACGATCCTGCGTCTGGTGCTGGCCAACTTCCCACATCTGCCCGTACCGACGATCCGAGAAGTACCGACGCTGCCCGTCACCGACGCCGGCAAGCGGTCGAGTTCCCTCACTCAGCGTCCAGGGCCATAGCGCAGGACCGCGTAGGGCTCGAATATCCAATGTCCGCCCCCCGAACGGTACTGGGAGGTCGGCTCAACAGGTCATCGCACTGATTCTGGTTTGATTCCCTTCAGGGTGGTGAGACCGGACGGAACAAACCCAGCAGATCTTTCTGACGTGATGTCATCGGCAATAGCGGGTTGGACGCCGACGGGTAGACCTCGGCCGCAGCCCACTGCCGCATACGCACGCTGGAGGCGACGCCGCCCTTGACGCCTCGGGCGAGTTGTTCGGCGCGGAGTTGCCGCGCATCGAACAAGTACACCGCATCGATGCACCACGGTCGGGTGCTGCCTCGTGACGAGGCTGCCGAGGACGTCGGGCCAGCCAGGACCAGATAGTAGTCCAGCGTCGTCGACTCGGTCATGTCGAGCGCGCCCTCGCGCTTGAGATACCACTTGAGGTTGACAGTCCTGCCGTGCAGGGGACCCGAGCGAAACCGACCGTGGACTGCGGCTGTGGCGGCTGACTCCTCCAGTTCGAGGTCGAAGATCTGCGACGCCAGCCATTTCCCGAGATGCCCGGACGCCATCGGTCGTTGGATAATCTGGGCAATGCTCTTGTCGATAGCATTGCGCTGATGTATAAGTTCGGCCACGCGCGCGACCGGCCCTGCGTCCACGCCTACAGTCTCGCACTAATCCCTGTAAAGACTCCACTGATCGACCGCCCTGGATTTCACGCTCATAGCCGATGAGGGCGACATCAGGGCTATGCCGGGTGATTCGGACATGCCGAGTAGGGATGTTTGAGGCTTCGCTCCGGTTTCATGATTTGGCCGCCGCGGCGGTTG
>DATBCR010000089.1:0-2437 GCA_036270375.1 Pseudonocardiaceae bacterium
CATCCACGGCCTGACCCGACACCAGCCGTGGCGGGCCGTGATGCACGAGAAGGCACGGATCACGATGGCCACCGACGTGCCGGTGCAGGCGGGCTTGCCGGTGCCGCTGCACGTCAGCGTGCGGTACGCGGTGGGTAGCAAGGGGTTGACGGTCGAACACACCGTGCGCAACGTCGGCGAGCAGCCGGTGCCGGTCGGTGTCGGCACCCACCCGTACCCGATGGCCGGCCGGTCGCCGAGGGCCGAGTGCACGCTCCAACTCGCCGCGCACACCGTGCTGCCGCTGGACTCGACGAGCATGAACCCGACCGGGCCCGCCGTCGACGTGGCCGGCACCCGGACCGACTTCCGCGCACCGAAGCCGTTGGCGGACATCAAGCTGGACACCCCGTTCGGCGACTGCCGCCCGGCCGAGGACGGCCTTGTGCACCACCGGTTGGTCGGACCGGCCGGCGGGGTCGAGGTGTGGGCCGACCCGGACTTCCGGTGGGTGCAGGTCTTCACGCCGGACGAGTTCCCGGACAGCGACGGCGCGGTGGCGATCGAGCCGATGACGTGCCCGCCGGACGCGCTCAACTCCGGTACCGACCTGATCACCCTCGCACCCGGCGAAACGTGGTCCGGCCGGTGGGGTATCACGCCGCTCGCCTGAGATTCGCGTCGCGCGTCACCTTTCGACCGAAACCTTGCGGCGCACCGGATCTCCGTTAGCCTTGCTAACCATGGATGTGGCGATCACAGGCGGATACGTCGTCCCCGTCGACGGCGACCCGATCGACGGCGGAACGGTACTGGTGCGGGACGGCAGGATCGC
Source organism: Pseudonocardiaceae bacterium (assembly GCA_036270375.1). Lineage (GTDB taxonomy): Bacteria > Actinomycetota > Actinomycetes > Mycobacteriales > Pseudonocardiaceae > DATEPR01. The sequence continues at coordinate 815 of DATBCR010000089.1, forward strand.
GGCGGTCGGCACTGCGGCCGACGTCGACGTGCCGGACAGGGTCACGGAGGTGGACGCGTCCGGATGCTGGGTACTGCCAGGTTTCATCGAGTCGCACGCGCACGTCGGTGTCCGCGAGGACGGCGAGGGCTGGGCCGGCAACGACACCAACGAGATGACCGACGCGAACGGCGCCCGGTTCCGCGCGTTGGACGGCATCAACCCGGCGGACGTCGGTTTCGTCGACGCACTGTCCGGCGGCGTCACGTCATCGGTCGTGAAACCCGGTTCCGGCAACCCGATCGGCGGCGAGACGGTCGCGATCAAGAACTGGGGCCGGACGGTCGACGAGATGGTGTTCCGCGGCTCGGTCAGCGTCAAGAGCGCGCTGGGCGAGAACCCGAAGCGGGTGTACGGGGACAAGGGAAAGACGCCGTCCACCCGGCTCGGCGTGGCCGCCGTGCTGCGCGAGGCTTTCGTCGCGGCGCAGAACTACAGGGCCAAGCGCGACCACAAGATCGACAAGGGCGAGCCGGTCGAACGCGACCTGACCCTTGAGACTTTGGTACGGGTACTGGACGGCGAACTGTTGTGGGATCAGCACACCCACCGCGCCGACGACATCGCCACCGCGATCCGGCTGTCCGAGGAGTTCGGCTACCACCTGGTGGTGAACCACGGCACCGAGGGCCATTTGTTGGCGGACCTGTTGGCGGAGAAGAACATCCCGGTGATCTACGGTCCGATGTTCACGACCAGGGTCAAGGTGGAACTGCGGAACCGGTCGATGCGCGCGGCCGGGATCATGGCCAAGGCAGGCGTGAAACTGGCCATCACGACGGATCATCCGGTCGTCCCGATCCATTTCCTGGTGCACCAGGCCACTTTGGCGGTGAAGGAAGGTCTGGACCGGACAACGGCACTGCGGGCGCTCACTGTCAACCCGGCCGAAATCCTCCGTCTGGACGACCAGGTCGGCTCACTCAAACCGGGCCTCGACGGCGACGTGGTCATCTGGTCCGGCGACCCGCTCGACGTGATGAGCCGCGCGCTGCGGGTGTTCATCAACGGCCGCGAAGTCTATACGTACGACGAGGAAACCGGCCAGGGCGCGGTCCCCAATCCGTACTACACGACGCCATAGCTCAGCTGGCTGGGAGTAGCCGCGCTACTCCCAGCCACTGCCGCGAATCGTTTGCCACGGCACGTCTTCCGGGCGTCGGCCGGTCTCGGCGAACTCATGCACCGCGCGCCGCACCACATCGAGGGGGATCTCGGCGTTCGGTGGAAACTCGTCGTCGGACTCGCCCAGCATATAGTTGATCGAGTCACCGTCAGCCGGACCGTCGCCTTGGCTGAAACTGCCGTCCTTGTTGTCAGGGCCGGAATAGGCCAATGCGCCGCGATCGACGTGGAATCCCACAAGCAGTTCGGCCGCCCGGAGATCATTGACGCCGTATTCGGTGACTTCGGCCGACGCCGGCCAGTCCTCTCGGGACATACCGGCCAGTTTGTCGAGCATGGTGTCGATCTCGTCATGTGTTCGGGTCACCGTATGGTCGTCCGGGTTGTTCGAGTACACCCAGTACAGTGCGATCACAACGTCAAGCCTCCGGTAAAGGTGCGTCGGTAGTTCGGTGCGTG
>DATBCR010000090.1:0-3511 GCA_036270375.1 Pseudonocardiaceae bacterium
CTACCGGGGCCGCTCCGCGGTGCGGGACATGGCAAAGGCCCTCGGCTACTCGACCGGCCAGCAGGACGCCTGGTCCCGCCAGCTCGACCGGTGGGGTCCGGTCGGCACGGTCAAGGCCGACCACGAGGACATCCCGGCGGACGTGCTCAACCTGGCCGCCCAGGTGGAGGACTTTCCACGCCACCTCGGCATCCACTCCGGCGGCATGGTGATCTGCGACCGCCCGGTCAGCGAGACGTGCCCGGTGGAGTGGGCGCGGATGGCCGACCGCAGCGTGCTGCAGTGGGACAAGGACGACTGCGCCGCGGCCAAACTCGTCAAGTTCGACCTGCTCGGCCTCGGCATGCTGTCCGCGCTGCGCTACGCCATCGACCTGGTCGCCGAGCACGTCGGCCTGCGGGTCGACCTCGGCGCGCTGGACATGACGGACCAGCGGATCTACGACATGCTCTGCCGCGCCGACTCGATCGGCGTGTTCCAGGTGGAGAGCCGCGCCCAGATGGCCACCCTGCCCCGCCTGAAGCCGAGGACGTTCTACGACCTGGTGGTCGAGGTCGCGCTGATCCGCCCCGGCCCGATCCAGGGCGGCTCGGTGCACCCCTACATCCGCCGGCACAACGGCCAGGAGGACATCACGTTCGACCACGAGCTGATGCGCAACGCACTGGAGAAAACCCACGGCGTGCCGCTGTTCCAGGAACAGCTGATGCAGCTCGCGGTGGACGTCGCCGGTTTCAGCGCGGCCGACGCGGACGAACTACGCCGGGCGATGGGCGCGAAACGGTCCACCGCCCGGATGGAACGCCTGCGCGCCAGGCTGTTCAAAGGCATGGCGGCCAACGACATCACTGGCGACCTTGCCGAGCAGATCTACCGGAAACTGTTGGCGTTCGCCAACTTCGGCTTCCCGGAGAGCCACGCGCTGAGCTTCGCGCACCTGGTGTTCGCCAGCGCGTGGTTCAAGTACTACCACCCCGGCCCGTTCTGCGCGGCGCTGCTGCGCGCCCAGCCGATGGGTTTCTACTCACCGCAGTCCCTTGTCGCGGACGCCCGCCGGCACGGTGTCATCGTGCACGGCCCGGACATCAACGCCAGCCGGACGCACGCCACGCTGGAGCCGTCCATCGACAGCACCGGCGGCCAGGCCGTCCGCATCGGCCTGGCCGCGATCCGCCGGATCGGCGAGCCGCTCGCGGACCGCATCGTGGCCGAACGCCAACGCAACGGCCCGTACACGGGTCTCACCGACCTGGCCCGCCGGGTGCGGATGACGACGCAGCGCTGGGAGGCACTGGCCACGGCCGGCGCGTTCGGCGCGTTCGACCTGGCACGGCGGGCCGCGCTGTGGGCGGCCGGCGCCGCGGCCGAGGACAGCCCGGAACGGTTACCCGGCACCGAGATCGGCGTGGCCGCCCCGATGCTGCCCGGCATGGACGACATCGAGACCGCGGTCGCCGACGTGTGGGCGATCGGCCTGTCACCGACCCATTTCCCGACCGAGTTCGTCCGCGAACGGCTGCGGAGCATCGGTGCGCTGTCCGCGGCCGACCTGCTGAAGGTCGAGTCGGGTACCAGAGTGCTGGCCGGCGGCGCTGTGACGCACCGGCAGCGCCCGGCCACCGCGGGCGGCGTGACGTTCCTGAACCTCGAGGACGAGACCGGCATGGTCAACGTGGTCTGCTCGCCCGGCCTGTGGGCGCGATACCGGCGGGTGGCCCGGATCAGCCAGGCGCTGGTGGTCCGAGGGGTGCTGCAGAACGTCGAAGGCGCGCTGAGCCTGGTCGCCGACCAGTTACAGCCGCTGGACCTGCGCACGACCGTGCCCAAGTCCCGCGACTTCCGCTGAACCGTCAGTGGGATCGCTGTGCCAGCAAGGTGTTCAGCTCGCCGTACCCGACACCGTCGACGATGTTCTGGTAGCTGCCGGCCGAGAGCAGTTCGACCGCCGCCCGGCGGGTCACCGCATACGCGGCCTGCGCGATCGCCTGCCCGACAGAGACCCTGGCCACCCCGAGATCCGCGAGCCGGCTGACAGTCGGCGACCCGGGACCCGCCATTACGTTCAGCGGCGCACTGATCCCACCGGCCAGCGCACCGATCGTGGCCTCGTCGACCACACCGGGCACGAAGATCCCGTCCGCCCCAACGGCAAGGTAGGCCTCGGCCCGCCGCAGAGCCGCGCTCAGCAACTCGTCCGGATCGCCGCCGACAAGGTAGACATCGGTGCGAACGTTGACGAACAGGTCCACACCCACCTCCGACGCCACCCGCCGGACGACACCGATCCGCGCGCAGTGCTCGGCCTCGCTGAGCAGGCCGCCATCAGCGCTGTCCTCGAGGTTGATCCCGACCGCGCCCACGGCGAGCACAGCGCGCACGACATCGGCCAACCCGTCCAGGTCCCGCGCGTAGCCGCCCTCGATATCGGCCGTGACCGGCACCGAGACCGCCGCCGTGACCCGCGCGACGGCCGCGACCGCGTCGGCGCTGCCGAGATGTCCGCCGTCCGGCACGCCGAGGCTCCACGACATCCCCGCGCTCGTGGTCGCGACGGCGACGGCGCCGGCCTGCTCGATCAGCCGCGCCGACGCGGCGTCCCACGCGTTCGGCAGCACCAGCACCGCACCGCTGTGCAGCTCGTGGAACGCTTTGGCTTTGTCCTGCTGGCTCAACACGAAGAACTCCGATTTCTGTCCACAGTGGATTGTCCGGCACCGTGCCAGCCACGCGGCGGGCACGGTGCCGGATGGTCAGATGGCGACCAGCAGTTCGTGGTCGACCTCCACGAAGTCCTGCACGACAGCGGCGAACTCGCCGGCGATGAACTTCGCGTAGACCGGGGATTCGACGTGCGCCTGGTAGGCGGCCGCGTCCGCGAAGTGCTCGACGAACAGCAGGAAGTCCACGTTGGCCGGATCGCGGTACACGCGGAACGACAGCGTCCCGGGCTCCTGTGCCGGCCCCTCGGGCGCGAACCGCTCGATGATGGCCTCGGCCGCCGCCTGCGTGCCCGGCTTGAGCTTGATGGGAAACACCTTGGTGAGCACGGAAAGTCCTTTCCGGATCGGACGCGGTCGTCCGCGTCGTGCCACCAACCTTCGCCGAGTGCGGACGTCCAGTCTGGCCAGATCCGGACACGATGCCCGACCGCCATGTCCGAATATGGCTAGCGCGCCAAGTCCCGATCATCTAGACCTGTTCGTATGACGACGTTCTCGGCGGTGGTGACGACCGGCATCTACTGCCGGCCGGGCTGCGGCGCGAAGCCGCTCGCCGAGAACGTCCGCACGTTCGAATTGGCCGCCGCCGCCGAGGCAGCCGGGTTCCGTGCCTGCCTGCGCTGCCGGCCGTACCGGGTCGCGGGGCCGGTCAGCCCGCAGTCGCCCGAGCTGGTGTGCCGGGCGGTGCGGTTGATCATCGAAGGCGTGCTCGATGACGGCACCGAGGCGGGTCTCGGCGCGCGTCTAGCGGTGTCGCCACGGCACCTGCGGCGGCTGTTCTCCGACCATCT